>JAFDZL010000511.1 GCA_018266935.1 Bacteroidota bacterium
AAAAGCCTCATCAATAATAACTACAACAACTCCATTTTTGGCGGAACCATTTTTGCAGCAGCCGATCCCTTTTATCCGCTGCTTTTTCACCAGAGGCTAACGCATAAAGGCTACAAAGTGCGCGTTTGGGTAAAATCGGCGCAAATCGAATATATTTTACCGGGAAGGAAAGACCTGTATTTTACGATCGACCTAGATGATAGTATCATTCAGAAAGTTGAGCAAACATTGAACAAAGGCGAAAAGTACATAAAGTATCATCCTATTGCCATGTTTGACAAGGGCGGGGAATTATGCGTGCAGATGCAATGTGAAATTTATATTCGCAACCTCGAAGCCTCGGAATCTAAAGCGGCAGTAACTATATGACGAAGACCCTAATGAACGACAAAGCTTTCCGTGAAAAAGGCTACAGGATAACGAACGACAAAAACCAGATCGATTTTGACCGGGTTTATCATTACCTGGAGCATGAGTCATATTGGGCTAAGGGAGTGACGGCGGAAAGACTGAGAACAGCCATCGACAACTCGATGTGTTTTGTCATCCTTAAGCAAAATGAGCTGGCCGGTTTCGCGCGTGTGGTAACTGATCAAGCTACCTTTGCCTATATTTGCGACGTGTTCATACTGGAAGAGCACCGGCGTTTGGGGTTATCCAAATGGCTGATACAGACCATCGTTCAGCACCCCGACCTGCAGGGTTTGAGACGATGGTCGCTGGCTACGCTCGATGCGCACAGCCTTTATGAACAATTCGGTTTTGTGCCTCTGAGCAAACCGGAAAGATGGATGGAGATCTATACACCTTACAAGTAATAGCGAAATGAAAGCGGCGAACATTAAAAAGATGATATTTGAGGGTGAAGGCGTTACGCTCGATTTCAAGAAAACGATCACCAGTTGTGAGAAAATAGCGCGTACGATGACTGCTTTTGCCAATAATAAGGGCGGGAAATTGCTGATCGGTATCTGCGACGACGGCAGTATCAAAGGCGTAAAGTCGGAGGATGAGGAACGCTATATGATCACCCGCGCGGCACAAATGTTCATAAAACCCGCGCTGGAGCCTGTTTTTGAAGAAGTTTATATTGACGACAAGGTTGTCGTTGTGGTTGATATACCCCAAAGCGATACCAAGCCACATTATGCGCTCGCCGAGGATGGTAAATGGTGGGTATATGTGCGGGTGAAAGACAAAAGCGTACTGGCCAGCAAGATCGTGGTGGACGTGCTGAAGCATTCGGCCGGTACAAGCGGAATATTGATCGAATATTCGGCAAAAGAAAAGGCCCTGCTTGAATATTTGCAGGAGCGGGAACGCATCAATGTGGAGGAATACTGCAGGCTGCAAAAGCTGAGCAGGCGCAATGCACAACGTATTATCGTCAATATGGTGCTCTCAGGCATGATCCGCGTGCATACTACCGAGAAAGAGGAATACTATACGGCCGCTTAAATAGCCGGAAGTCAAAAGTTCAAAGTCGAAAGTGCTGAACTTGCGACTCAGGCCACTGAACTTAGGACTTAATGAAGAAATTCTACCAAAAATACAAACCCTACTACGGCGAAAGCCTGTTGCTTGCCTTCCCCGTCGTGATATCGCAGGTGGGCCATACCGCTGTGCAAATGGCCGACAGTATTATCATCGGACATTTTGCGGGCACCATCCCGCTCGCGGCAGTTTCGCTGGTCAATAGCATTTTCGTTATCGGCATGGTGATCGGCCTGGGCGTATCGTATGGTATCACCCCGCTCATCGCGCAAAGCAACGGCCGGAACGACCATGCGGAATGCGGCCGTTTGTTGTCCAACAGCTTGCTTATTAACAGTATTACCGGGATCGCTTTGTTTATATTCATCAGTTTTGCGATGATGCTGGTCATCGGTCACCTTGACCAGGCACCCGAAGTGGTGAAGCAGGCACGGCCCTACCTGTTTTTGATGGGTATATCACTTGTACCGCTGCTGATATTCAATACTTTCAAACAATTTGCAGAAGGCCTGGGGTTCACCCGCCAGGCTATGGTGGTGTCGGTCGCAGGTAACATACTGAATGTCGTATTGGGTATCATATTTGTCAAAGGCCTATTCGGCGTCAAACCTATGGGTATCGTCGGTGTGGGTTATAGCACGCTGATAGACCGCTGCAGCATGGCCGTAGTAATGGGTCTTTATGTTTTTCGCTCAAAGAATTTTAAGCGTTATTTAAAACATTTCGCACTGAAGAACATTGACAGGCTGCGGTGCGCGTCTATACTCAAAATCGGCACCCCGGTGGCTTTGCAATATGTGTTCGAGATCAGCGCATTCAGTGGTGCCGCTATACTTATCGGAACCATCAGTCCCATCGCACAGGCAGCGCACCAGGTAGCCATCAATTTAGCGGCTATCACCTACATGGCCGCAAGCGGCATAGCTGCCGCTGCCGCAATCAAGTCCGGTAATTTCTTCGGGGCCAAACAGCACCGCGATCTGCGTCTATCGGCCGTTTCGAACTATCATATCGTGATCATCTTCATGTCGATGACGGCCTTGCTGTTCACCTTTGGGAATCACCTTTTACCCTGGATATATACTTCAGATAGAAGCGTTATAGATATTGCTGCCCAGCTACTTATCATAGCTGCATTTTTCCAGTTGTTTGACGGCACGCAGGTTGTCGGCCTGGGTATCCTGCGCGGTATGGGCGATGTCAACATCCCTACGGTCTTTACGCTTATCGCCTACTGGATCGTCGGGTTACCGATAGGCTATTTGCTGGGAATTCAATTTAAAATGGGTGTGACCGGCGTTTGGTACGGTTTGGTAATGGGACTGATGACCTCTTCGCTCCTGCTTTTTGTCCGGTTTCAGTTCATCAGCCGTAAACTCAAATTCAAGCAGGAAGTAATTATCGCGCAGGATTGATACCTCTGTGCCCTCTGTGAAAAACCTTCGTGCGCTCTGTGGTTAAATCGACTATATTTTTACCATAGAGTACACAAACGGGTCCCTAAGAAAATTAGAAATACAGATCCTGTGCCAGGCGGTAAGTATTGCAATGCGCTTCAACAATGTCCTTAATGTTCGCTGAATAACCGCCGCCCATGCTCACCTGGGCAGGTATTTTATTGATTTTGCATTGTTCCAGCACAAAACGGTCGCGTTCGCGGCAGGCTTCCGTACTCAATGCTAATTTGCCCAGCTTATCTGTTTTAAGTACATCGACGCCGGACAGGTAAAAGATGAAATCAGGTTTCTGCTGCGCGATCAAACCGGGCAAAGTGCGGTACAGGATATCAAGATATTCGGCGTCAGCAGTCCCGTCCGGTAATGCGATGTCCAGGTCTGACCGCTCTTTGCGGTATGGAAAGTTATTGGCGCCATGCATTGAAAAGGTAAAAACACTCGGTTCATTTTCGAATATCTGCGCCGTTCCATTGCCCTGGTGAACATCTAAATCAATGATTAAGATAGATGATGCTAATTTTTTATTTAACAAGTAGTTGGCTGCAATTGACTGATCATTAAGCAAACAAAAACCTTCACCCCAATTGATCCCGGCGTGATGCGTTCCGCCGGCCACATTAAAAGCGATGCCGTACTGCAAAGCGTAGTGGCAGCCGTCGATAGTTCCCTTAGCTATTCGCGTTTCTCTTTCGACCAGGCGCCCCGAAAGCGGAAAGCCGATGCGCCTCGCTTCTTTGGCCGGCAAGGTAAGATCGCGCAGCTGTTCCCAATATTCTTTATCATGCGTCCAAAGAATGGTCTCTTCGTCTAAGGGCTCAGGCGAGAACAGGTTTTCCGTACTGATCACCCCTTCGTGCAATAATTGACCAGGGATCAGTTCGTATTTCAGCATAGGGAAGCGGTGACCTTCCGGCAGCGGATGGGTGTAAATCGGGTCGTAGGCGATCTTCAGCATGAGATCTATTCCAGGATGGTTATGGAATCGTTCAGGAGCGTTGCGGCGCTGTAAACGTCTTTAAACGTGTTATAAAGCGGCACCGGACTAAGACGTATCACGTCGGGTTCGCGCCAGTCGCCTATGACGCCGTTATTTGACAAATGGTCGAACATGGCTTTGCCGTTGCGTTTGCAGATAATGGAAAGCTGGCTGCCGCGCCATTCAGGCTCCGACGGTGTAATGATCTTAAATAACTCCCCGCCGTATTTGTTATTCAAGTGTTTCAGCCAATACTCCAGGTAACCTGTAAGCAGAACAGCTTTTTTCTGCAGTTTTTCCATGCCGCCAACCTCTTCAAATATATCCAGAGCTGCCTTGTGAACCGCCATCAGCAATATCGGGCTGGTGCTCACCTGCCAGCCTTCGGCGCCGGATGCCGGGACAAAGCCGGAGGTCATTAAAAAGCGTTTACCTACCCCGTAGCCCCACCAGCCTGTGAAACGCTTTAGTTCCCTATTCTCGAAATGCTTTTCATGTACATAGATCCCGCTGATACCTCCCGGACCCGAATTGAGATACTTGTACGAACACCACACCGCAAAATCAGCGTTCCAGTCGTGCAGCTGCAGTTGGACATTCCCTATGGCATGCGCCAGGTCGAAGCCGGCATAGGCCCCCGCTTTGTGCGCAGCGTCCGTGATAGCTTTCATGTCGAACATCTGCCCGGTGTAGTAATTGATCCCGCTGAAGAGCACCAGCGCCAGTTCATCCGCATTTTGTTCGATGGCAGAAATAATGTCTTCCGTTCGCAAAATGTATTTTCCTTCCCGCGGGAAGACTTCGACAATGGCTTCTTTCGGATCAAAACCATGAAAGTTCACCTGGCTTTCAATAGCGTATTGGTCGGACGGGAAAGCTCCGCCTTCCATTATAATTTTATATTTATTTTTAGTTGGCTTATAGAAACTTACCAGCATTAAATGAAGATTTACTGTAAGTGAATTCATTACAGTTATCTCTTCACTTTTGGTGCCCAGTATTTTGGACAGTGGTTGTTTCAGCCGCAAATGATACTCCAACCATCTAGCTTCCGGATGGAACCAGCATTCTACCCCGTGCTCCTGCCAGTTGGTAAGCTGTTTAGCAATCTCTTCCTGCACAGATTTAGGCTGCAAACCGAGTGAATTCCCGCATAGATAGATCGCATCCTTCCCCTTGTGCAGCGGGAAAAGAAATTTTTCGCGGAAATGTTTGAGCTCGTCCTGCTCATCAAGGTCTTGAGCGAACTCAAGGCTGTCCTGGTAAATCATAGGTCAATATTACTACTTATTGGGCTTACTTACGAAAGGATTGCCTTTGACATAAAAACGGTACGGCAATAAAGCATCCTGACCCGCATAAGCCACGCCGATGCGCGGCACGGCTGCGATCTTATCATCCGTGAAAGTCAGACCCCTGTCCTCTATCCAGAGTTCGCTACTTTGCAGACTGACGCCATTCAGCCGCCGGTCGATCCCCAATGCTTTGGCGACGGAACCAGGTCCGGCGGTGATATTCGGTTTTACCTTGTTCATAGTGCGGCGCAGCAGGATGGAGTCTATTCCTTCTGTCGGCTCTATGGCGCGAATCAATATAGCCTGCGCATGACCTTCAGTTGAGGTAACGACATTCAGCATTTCGTGGATACCGTAACACAGATAGATATAGGCTATACCGCCTTCTCTGAACATTACTTCGGTTCGTTTGGTCTGGCGGTTACCAAAGGCATGCGATGCGCGGTCAACTACACCATTATATGCTTCTGTTTCAACTATAAAACCGCCGCTAACCTCACCATTTATTGAAGTAAATAAATACTTTCCGAGCAGCGCTTTGCTGATGGCAACTACATCGTGCCCGAGGTAAAATGATTGTGGTAGTTTCAAGCCGCTAATATGTTTTTCAGCCAGGTGTTTATTTCTTTAGGCTTATTCATCACCATCAGGTGCGAGCCGTTTTTGACAATGGTTGCGTCTTTTATCCGCCGGCAGGGGAAAATCTGGTCCTTGTCGCCATGAATGTGATACACATGTTCCGGAATGGTGTCATTGTCCCAATGCAATATCGCACCTACGGCCCACTTGGCAAACCCCGGCGGCGTTTTCTTTAACATATCGATAAAAAGATGCCGGTGCTTTTTCGATATCTTACCCATGGCGAACCGTACTAAGAATCCTGCCGAGGTGTATATCTTTGCAGGCAAAATTTTATAGATTGGTATGCGCCGGTACCACTTGCGACTGCGCGGCGCCTCCGCTGCACACTTGATGCTTGAAATTAATATGGTTTTACGGGGATGTATTTTCCTGGCGACCTCTATCGCGAGCATTCCGCCCAGCGAGTTGCCGATCACTATGTCG
The DNA here is from genome assembly GCA_018266935.1 of Bacteroidota bacterium. Lineage (GTDB taxonomy): Bacteria > Bacteroidota > Bacteroidia > Sphingobacteriales > Sphingobacteriaceae > Mucilaginibacter. The sequence continues at coordinate 6,288 of JAFDZL010000511.1, forward strand.
TTTGATTGCATTTGATAATGATCGATCAGCTTTTGCGCGTAGGAAGCGAGCGTATCGGTTTTTTCGGGTTCCAGCCAAACAACGTGCGCTACTTCATAACCCGGCAGGTCGATATGCTGAAAAACGCGGTAATCTGCGCCCAGGCCCGGGATCAGGAATATCTTCTGCATTAAAACCGGATAAGTTTTACGATCTGCTCCAGGTAGAGGGCATCGATTTCGTCAAAATGACTTAGGTGCTCGCTATCGACATCAAGTACACCAACAACTGCATCATTATGGAATAATGGCAATACGATCTCCGACCGCGAAAGCGAGCTGCAGGCGATATGACCGGGGAAAGCATCCACATCAGGCACAACAAGCGTCTTTTCCTGCTCCCAGGCTGCACCGCACACGCCCTTACCTTTAGCAATGCGTGTGCAAGCCACGGGCCCCTGGAATGGCCCTAGAATCAGTTGGCCGTCTTTTACCAGGTAAAACCCCACCCAAAACCAACCGAATTGCTCTTTCAGCGCTGCGCAAATATTGGCCAGGTTTGCCACCAGGTCTGTTTCGCCTTCAAGCAATCCTTCGATCTGCGGTAATAGCGACTTGTATTGCTCTTTTTTATCCGTCGAGCGGATGACGGTTAGATCTTCGGCCATTATAGAATATCATTATATTTGATACAAAAATACCTTATGCCCGCTATTTTGAAGCAACGAAATTTCCTTGTGACTCGAATATTTGAAATTTCTGACAAATCGCTCAAAGTGAAAATTAAGAAACCATTAAATTATTTTGAGCAGAATTTTTCTTTTGACGAACTTGGAACCAAAACAGAAACACGTCAAAAAATATATATCCCCGGGCTTGTCGGAACAGGGATAATGTTATTAATGACCATACTATTCTTTTTCTCTTATCTTAACGATAGCAAGAAAGACCCTTTTTACGAAACACTTATTTGCTTAGTAGCATTTCTATTTTTTGTGTTCATGACCTTGGCGCTACATGAAAATATAGTCAAGTTATTTCTTGTTGATATGCGGTTTCTAACTTTTTATTATTCCTCACCGGATAAGAAAGCAGTGAGTGATTTCTTGTTAAATCTTAAAGAAGCTCAAAAGGATTATTTATTGAAAAGATATGCCAAACAAGATTCATATTTATCACAAGATCAATTACAGGGAAACCTGAATTGGTTACGGAATAATAATATCATCGATAATGCAGAGCTTGAAGATTTAAAAAGAGATATTCTTGTCAAAACACAATCTGATTCTTCAATAGGGTTCAAATTCGGCAATCATCAATCTACTTGACTGGGTAAAAATGACGCACTTAACGCAACGAAAAATATTCCGGTCAAGGCAATTCACGTTGACCGAACAATCTATTAAAATTAAGAATATTAAGCCTTTTGATCACGATGAAAAAGAATTCGGGCTGGAAGGAATAACGGATAAATATTATATCAATAAGCATCCTAACCAGGTTTTACTCATCATCAATGCTGGTTTATTTGTTGGTATATTAGTTACAATCTTTTCCCATTACTTCGACAAAAATGGTTCCAGCTGGCTTGACATTGCGTCCTACACTTTGCCTTTCAGCTTTTCTATTTTCTTATCTTACATCTTCTATGAAAGCAATTTCAACCTACTTACAGATAATGGAAAAGTCATTAGTTTCTATACAGCAAGACCAACTAAAGCTGAATTGGAAACCTTTTTGTCTGAACTTCGAAAACATCAAAAAGACTACTTATTAAAGACCTACGCAAAGTCGGATGGCTATCTTACTAACGAACAGATCTCAAATAATCTCCAATGGTTATGGCATAGAAAAATCATCGACGATATCGAATTAAATGAGCTTAGACTTTCCTTATTGCCTCCGCCGGCAAATACCGGTTATTCGAAAGTCGGTTTCACTTTTAAATCGGACAACAACTAACAATCATAAATGGGGATGATTACCTTTGGCTAATTATGAGGATCATCGCCGAACTCCCGCACCCCGATTTCAAAATCTCCATCCTGTTCATGAACCAGAAGTATATCGTGAAGGTAGAGCAGGGCACCCTGGAGCAGACTTACAAGATATCTGAAATGGATCTGACCGACGGCGTCAACAGCGTGTTTGAATTGCTGGATGAAGAGTTTTTAAAGACCGTCGGTACACGTTTCGCCGAAATGCGCAAGGATTACAAAGATGCGTATTACAGATATAACTATTAGTTTATATAAATTTCATAATATATTGTATAATAATATTTTATACAATTTATTTCAATGCGGCAAAATTAAATTTGGTGCTTAAAACGGCAATTTTGATAGCTTAAAGGCATTTTTTAACAAAACGGGCGCTTTAGCTATATTAAAGTTTTTAATCAATTATATAATTTCAATTAATTGATATACAATTAATTACTATAGCAATAATTAGGCAAACAGAATTATATTTTGCATCCTTTTCCAGGCAAAAACAGGCTAAAATTCAGCCCGGAAGCAGGTCGCAGTACCAGAAACCAACGGGTTTTTGAGGAGTTGAAGAAAAGCAGGTATCGTCGTTGTCCTTCGGTGCGGCGTACTGTTTAAAGACCTTCTCTCCTAACCTATAATTTATTTCTTTTTTGAAGATCGGTCCTTTGAATGCGAATGTGTGGAACTCGCCATTCTCGCCGCAGGCATCGACGTCATCGGGCAGCGATAAGATGAGTTCGGCTGTGATCTCCTTCCCTACGATCCGCTCGAGCCGCTCCTGCGTACAGGCGATCACCGTTTCAAATCCGAGGTCGAAAAACTCATTGATAAGTTCGGTCGTATCGCGTTTCCACAAAGGATAGATACCTGTCATGCCAGCTTCAGCCAGTCGTGCGTCGCGGTAATTCTTCAGGTCTTCTAAAAAGATATCGCCGAAAATGGCGTGGGTTATCCCTTCTGCCCTGAAACGCTCCATCGTACTCTTCATCATCACATCATACTCTTTCATACCAGGCATTTCGGGCAGGCGCACCTGGTAAAGCGGAATACCGATGCTTTCGGCCTGTTTTTCGAGCAATTCGACCCGCACGCCGTGCATGGAAATGCGGTCTGCAGCATCGTTGATCGTCGTAACGAGGTATTTTATATTGAGCTCAGGGTTTTTCAGACAATGATAGAGGGCCAGAGCACTGTCTTTACCCCCGCTCCAATTGAAGATGCATTTTTTCATAATTATTGACTTAATGAATTATTGAATTACTGAATGTTTTATTACTGTGTAGTTAGATTTTTATTTGAAATAAATCAATAATTCAGTCATTCAATAATTCAGTAACTAAAGGCGGAACTCCTCCCGTTGCCTTTGCTTCGATCCGTATAAAATCGCTTGATGAAATGTAAGGAATTTTCGGGTCGATGATATATTTCGGTACCTCATAAGGTACATAGTGCACCAGCCCGGCAGCAGGATATACTGCAAGAGAAGAACCTACAAGAATAAAAATATCAGCCTGCCTGCAAACCCTTGCCGCTTCTTCGATCATCGGCACCGGTTCACCGAACCAAACTACATGTGCGCGCAACTGGGAACCCAACTCGCACTTCTCTCCCATTTTCAACTCCCAGCCATTGATCGGATAGGTTAGATTAGGATTAATACTCGATTGCGAGCGCGTAATGATGCCATGCAGGTGCAAAACCCTGGTAGAGCCGCCGCGTTCGTGCAGGTCGTCTATATTTTGTGTAATGACCGTAACATCATAATTCTTTTCAAGCTCGGCCAAAGCATAATGGGCAGCATTAGGTTCGGCTTCCAGCACTGATTTGCGGCGCATGTTGTAAAATTCCTGCACCAGGGCCGGGTTGCGGCTCCATGCTTCAGGCGTGGCCACTTCTTCAATATCATAACCTTCCCATAGGCCGTCGCTGTCCCTGAAAGTTTTCAGGCCGCTCTCAGCACTTATACCGGCGCCGGTTAAAACAACGATCTTTTTCATAATCTTTCTTTGTGGTCTCTGTGTGACCCTCCGTGTTCTCTGTGGTTGAAATTTTAACCACAAAGAGCACAGAGACGGCACAAAGTGCACGGAGGATTCGAAACAAAAAAAGCGACCCAGAGATCGCTTTTCTATATCAAGGTTTTGATCTTACAAAGCCAATTCGCTCCTGCTGCGCAAAACGGTATATTTATTTTTAGCCAATTCAAATCCGCCGAATAAGATCGCACAAAATACAATGTCTCCAAACAGCATGTTCTTCTCGAACGGAATTGCTGCAGCTAACGATTGCAAGTATCCGGCGAAAGTGTGCGGATATAAGTTACCAAAAGGAAGATCGGTTATCAGCCAGTGTAAAACAACGCCAAGCAGCGAAACCGCAAATACGTTCAAAACATTGGCCTTTTTGATCAGTGTGCCTACGAAGACCATGATCAAAAAGAAAGCATAAACCAAAATGGAGCTATTATCGAAAAGCTCCCATTTACCACTGTAAAAATGGTTCAGGAATATGTCGCTTACAAACAACGTAAATAACGGAACAAGGTAAGCTTTCCATTTTTCGGCAAAATAGGCTCCGCCAAACAAAGCCATCGCTCCAACAGGATTGAAATTGCTCAATACATAAGGGAAAAACTTTGCGCTAACCAGTCTGAAAACTCCTGCTGCAATTATCGTTACAATTATCACCGCGTTGCGGGTATTTATTTTTTGTAGTGTCATGGTGTGAATCAATGCTGTAAAATTAAATAATAATCCATTCAAATAAAACTATTGCTTCAGGAAAGCAATTTTGCCCGGATTGATGCCTGCGGTTATCGAATACTCTTTCTTACCGTTCTTGTCAAATGCGTAAATTGAGCCTGCAGACGTGTAATCTTTGGCGTCCGTTACAAATACCTCACCTGTCGAGCCGTCAACAGCTAAAGCATAGGGTGTAGTAATAGCTGTGCCATCGCTAATAAAACTGTTCGTGGTTGTGGTCATTGTTTTCAAATCGAACACCTTGATGGTATTCGTTGATGTAATAAAATAGGCCGTCGTACCTTGTATCACCATGCCGCTGCCATCGAAATCGGTTTGGGATTTTACCACATCGGTATTATCATCGATCACCGTCAGGGTCGAACCAACGGTGCTGTAATTGCCTGCTGAAAGTACGTACACATTGCCGTTGTTATCAGTACCCACATTTTGCGGATTTACAGTTACCGTAATTGTTTTGATGACCGTACCACTGCCCAGGTCGATGACCGATACTGTGGTGTCATAGTTGGGATAATCAAGGCCGCCTGAATTCGCTACGTATAATTTACCGTTAGCTACGGCGAGTTGCTCGGGATTCCGGCCTACACTGATATAACTTTTGACGCCTAATGTAGCCGTATCAATCACTGCTACCGTCCCATCATAGGAGGAGACATAGGCATTGCCTTTATAAAAAGCTATATCTCGCGGCTCGCGTGCGGTTGTGCCATTGAAAAGTTTGATCTGCCGTATGGATTTGGCGGTTTTGGGATCAACCACCTCGATTGTGCTCGATATATTGACCACAATGTACATTTTTGAGCCATAGACCTCGATATCATTACCAGTATCGCCAAGTCCCCTATCGTTAGCAGAATTAAAAATGTCAGCAGTTACGGTTTTATTTGCATAGCTGTAGAATGATAAAGTGCTGTTATTATCATTGAACAGGCCCTGGTTAAGCACATAAAAACCGTCGGTAACCGGAGCCGGCGTTTTCGGTGTGACCTGATCCTTGTGGCACGAGGAAAGGATTAGTGTTAAGACTGCGGCTGCAAAAAAGCCTGGTTTGAAATTTCTCATGTTGTGTATGGATTAAATAGTTATTTGAAATGATAGTAAGTATGATCGTCCCGGCATAGGGAAACTGCGAACGATGGAATACTGCTGGTTGAACAGGTTGTTGATATGGGCCGAAAAAGTCATCGCCTTCTTGCTTATGATACATTTATAGACAAGGGCGAGGTCGCCAACGGCATAACCGCTTACCTGGCTATTGATGTCTTCCAGGTAAAGCCTCGAGGATGAAATTATTTGGTTGTAATACAAACCCAGGTCGCGATATTCGACACCTGCGTTAAAGGCCACTGAATTCCGGGGGATATAGGGTATCTGCAATTTCAGCGCGGTATCGATGGCATATTGATAGGTATAATTGACCGACAAGAGCCCACGCCAGCCACTGGATTGCCGGGTTTGTGTTTTGATACCAACATCAACGCCTTTAATATCCGCAGCGCCAATATTGATCACGGAAGGTATATCGGGATTCTGTTGCGGCAGATCGACGATCTTATTGGTTACCCGGTTATAGTAGCCATCGATGGTCAGGGTCAGATAACCCAAAAATGAGTCGAAAGCTTTGCGATAAGCGATCCCGAGGTCAAACTGCCTGGCAAATTCAGGTTGTACATTTCTGGAACCAAGCGGCGCGAACAGGTACTGTTCATCCAAAGTGGGCTCGCGAAAAATATCTTTATAAAACGCCCGCAGTTGCAGATCGGGTTGGGCAAAGGGCTGAAAAGTTGTCATCAGCGTTGGGGAAAGCACATTTTGATCAGGCGTGGCTTTACCGTATTGCACCCATTCGTTTACATAAGAATGCAGCAGATCGCCCTCAAAACGCCAACGGTTCAAAATCAGCTTGCTGGCCAGCACTTCCTGTAAAGTAAACCGCGACGGAAAAGCGTAGTTACTAATACTATTCGTAGGGCTTTCCGCACCGACTGTGCTCAGGGCAATATCTCCGGCGTATGAAACCTGCCAGGTTGATGTAATATGATATGCCAGCGCCGCCGACTGGTAAAATTCGCGCTGTGTATAACGATCATCGATGCCGCCATTATTGTTCTGATAGGCCGGATCGATGTAACGGGTGTATTCGCGTGAAAGCTTGGTATTGAGCAGTAATTGCAGGCCGTCGTTCCAGGTGTGCATATAACCGGCCTGCGCGAAGAAGTCCTGGTTCCATAATCTTTGGCCGGAATAAGGATTGTAATTGATAACCGCCGCGGGCAGCCCCCTGTCTGAATTATAATAATTGATATGCAGGCTGAATTTGTTGCTATCATTCTTAAACCAGTATAACGAGCCATCGATACGCTGATCGTGAATGTCAGCATTGGTACGCGTTTGCAGGGTATCCGAGCCGTCTTCCGGATTTTTGAATTTATAGCGCCCGGTAGCGCTTTCCAGGTAACCGTTTACCACATACGACCATCGGTCACTGAGGCGCTGCTGCCATTGCAGGTAAGGGTTGATGAAGCCAAACGATCCCCCATTGACGCCGGCGACTACTTTGAAAGGCTTTAACACCGTTAAATGTGGTTGAACGGGCTTTATAGCGATAACGCTCGCCGAGGCGAAGGACCTTGAAGGGCTCAGAATATTGTCCGGCTGGGCATTGTACAGGATGATTTGTTCAATGCCATTCAGGTTGTATTTCCCCAGGTCGATCTGGCCGTTTTCGGCGTCGTTTATCGCTACACCATCGTAAAGAACGACAAGGTGATCGGCGCCAAGGCCCCGGACGGATACTGTTTTCAATCCGCCTATACCACCATAGTCCTTAATATTGACCCCCGAAAAGTCGCGAACAGCATCGGCGACATTGATCGCATTGACGCGATTAAGGTCAGCCGTATTGACCTGTTGTTCCGGTGTAATGGTTTGCACCTGCGGAACAGGCGTTTCTTTAATTTTTACTTCTTTAAGTTTTTTAGCGGAATCAGTTTGGGCGAAAAGTAGTTTGGGAACAAAAATAAGGCATGCCAATGCCATACCGGCGATGCATCGCGCACAGATATTGAGTGCTGCCTTAATTTTCATGTTGTTGTGAGCTTAAAGTCTAAAGCCACAGCAAGCAGAAATGAAAAGTTGGAATGGAAACGCTTTTGCCTGTTTCACATTCAAGCTTCAATCCCCGAAAGCTATGAATATATTCGTGCTCAGGCAGGTCTTCTGACTTACTCCCCTTTTGCCCGGCCTTCCCATCCGCTGTTTAGCGGACAGTGACTACGATTGGGCTATGGTTTTGGAGCTTACAGCTGCGGGACAGTCCGGGATTTACACCCGGTTCCCTTTTAATCCTTCGGCAATGTTTCGCCGGAGGAACCAAAAGCGGGGTAAAGGTAGATGATGTGTTTTGAATTTGCAAACTGAATAGTTGATCGAGTTAAGTTGTTGATTAAGTTGAATGGTTGAAGTTTATTTTATTTGGAAAAAGCAGTAACTTAATCAACTCAATCAACTTAATCCAACTCAATCAACTGCCTCTATAATGAAAGTTTACCTTACCTGTTTATTATTAATGCTTTCTGTAATCGCCTCGGCCCAGGAAATGGACACTGTGTTCCTGAAAAACCTGCTGGAATCGCACCGCGATCTGTTCGAACATGTACTGAATCACCCTACGCACAATGAGGTCCAGATATTATACACCCAGATTGACCGCGACGAAAATAATATGCCGCACTTCCGCTCGTACAGTTACCGGCTGAATGCAAATCACTACTTCTACCCCGCCAGTACGGTAAAGCTACCGACGGCCATCTTTGCGCTGGAAAAGATGAATGAGATAAATATGAAAGGACTCGTCATGCAGCAAAGGCGTCTTACCAGGAAGGAGATGGATAAATTCATTGAAAAAGGTTTAAATATCAATTCTACCATGATCACCGACAGCGCCTTCGGCGGTCAGACTAAAGTTACGCACGATTCGACCGCTAAGAACGGACTGCCAAGCATCGGCAACTATATTAAAAAGATACTGCTGGTGAGCGATAATGATGCGTATAACCGTCTTTACGAATTCGTGGGGCGCGAGGAGATCAACCAAAAGCTAAAAAAGTATAACCTGAATGGTACCCGTATCATAGGCCGGTTGGCCATCGGCGATAAGGGCGAAAGCACCAGGCATACCAACCCGATCCGCTTTTATAACGGCGATAAACTTGTTTATGAAAAACCGGCGCTTTATGACCCGAACGAGTACCCTATGCACCCGGAGCACATGGTCATGGGAAAAGGTTATCTCGACAGCCACGACAAATTAGTGATGGAACCGTTTGATTTTTCGCATAACAACATCTATCCGCTTGCCGACCAGCAAATGGTGTTGAAACGATTGCTGTTCCCCGAAACTTTTCCAAAGGAACAGCAATACAACCTGACGGACGAGCAGTACAAGTTAATCTATAAATATATGAGCATGTGGCCCACTGAGAGCCGCTACCCTACCTACAGTCCGCCGGCATACTACCCGGCTTATTGCAAATGGCTATTCTATGGCGGCGACAGCCTGGCGGTGATCAAACCCCACATCCGGATATTTGACAAGATCGGCGATTCGTATGGCTATGATATCGATAACGCGTATATCGTCGATTTTCAAAATAAAGTTGAATTCATGCTTTCGGCAGTGGTGCAATCCAACGACGATGATATCTATAACGACAACAAATACGAATACAAAACGGTGTGCCTGCCATTTATGAAGAACCTGGCGCAGGTGATCTATCAATATGAATTAAAGCGCGAAAAGAAATATCTGCCCGATCTGAAGAAATTCAAATTCAGGTATTAGGTCCGCGGAATATCTTCGTTTTCACCAGCTTTTGGTCAAAGTACTGGATTACTATAAAGGCAATTGGTATCATTAACAACACCCATTTGTATTCCAGCATCATCGATCGGGTATCCGGTGTTACAAAGGTTATTATACCGCACAATATCGCCATAGAAATGAGAAACAAACCGGCAACGATCAGGGCCGACCTTAATTCATGATTTTTCTTCTGCTGAGCCTGGATATTTCGGGTCACCTTCGCTGCAAAATAATACGGTAACCCATTCTCAAGCTCCTTGTTCAAAGCCTCAAAAAGTGTCGAATAGGCCTTTTCATCCTCATTCAGCGATTTTCGGGACGAAATATGTCCTTCTTCAAACATACGCTGCAATTCCTCATCATTCATTTCCTTCATGGCAATTCGTATTTTAAATATACCTCTAATTTCTCTTTCAGCAGTTTTCGCGCCCTGAAAAGATAGCTTTTCACGGTGCCTTCAGGCATACCGGTTATTTCTTTTATTTCGGGACCGGAAAATTCGTTCAGGTGATACAACGTCAGCACCGTCCGGTACTTTTCGGGCAGTTGCATGATCAGTCGTTCCACATAGTTTGCCGTATCCTTTTTGGTTAACAGTTGTTCAGGCGACTCGGTTGTAAAATGGTAGTTTTCCAGGTCGCCCGGGTACTCCGCTGCCTTTTCCCGGTTATATTTTCGTACATAATTGATTGCCGTGAGGTAAGAAATGCGTGCTATCCAGGTTGATAGTTTAGATTGAAAGCTGAAGCGCACCAGGCTCTGGTGCACTTTAATAAAAACTTCCTGGCAAATGTCTTCGGCGGCGTGCTCATCCTTCACAAGGCGGTGGATGATATAGAAAACGAGCTTTTCGTACTGTTTTACCAGGGATTCAAAAGCGCGCATGTCGCCATTGAGCACCCTGGTAACCACCTCCTTTTCATTAAACATATATTGATTAGTCAACGCATGCCGAATAAAGGTTGCAAAAAATAATTAAAATAAATCTGCAACCTTTAGGCAACCGGCACTGACTACTGTGTGATTTTTTACTAATTTTAAAGAAAATGGACCAGCACATAGCATTCTTCGCGGGCGTCGTAATCATAGTAATTGTCATCGCCGTAGTTATCGTTTCATGGTATAACTACCGGCTTAAAAGAAGGATCATCGATTCGGGGCCGATCGACGACGATGCTATTAATTTCCTGAAAAAGCTTACCGATACCGGTGCCGAGCAACTTAAATGGGGTTGCGTACTGTTTATGAGCGGTTTAGGGCTGGTAGTTACCCATTACCTTTCTTACGAGGATGACTCGGTATTGCCCTACGGCATCGAGATCATGTTCATCGCAGCGGGGTTTCTGATCTATTATTTCTTTATCACCCGGAAACAAAAACAATAACCCGTTTCTAAAAAGCACTAATCATTCCTGGTAACATCCCGCAAAGGCACTGACAAGTCTTAACGGGAATGCTATTGACTTTTCAACCAAACATTATGAAGAATATACCATACCTGCTATTTGTCTTGCTAATAGCTAATACATCGTTTGCGCAAAGCACTTATAAAATAAACGGCACAGTGGCCGATTCGCTTAGTCAAAAACCTTTGGATAAGACAACGGTAACACTGAACGGCGTCAATATGAGCCCGCACATCATGACAACCAATCCTGACGGCAAATTTGAACTAACCGGTCTTCAGAAGGCGAATTATAAGCTCCGCATCAATGCAGTTGGCTATAAATCGGCGGAGATCACTTTCAACCTTAGAGCAGACACAAGCCTCGGTCTGATTAGCCTCAAAGAAGACATCAAAAGCCTGCAAACAGTAGCTATTGTTTCGCAAAGGCCGCTGATACAGCAAAAACCCGGAAAAATCATCTATGATATGATAGCCGACCCCGAAAGCAAGGCCAAAAGCCTGTTGGACATGATGCATAAGCTACCATTTGTGACCGTGGACGCCCAGGATAACGTTTCGCTCAAGGGCAGTATGAATTTTAAAGTTTTCATTAACGGAAAGCCTTCCGCCATGATGGACAATAACCTGACGGCGGTTTTGCGGACCATGCCGGCATCATCTATCCAGCGTATCGAGGTGATCACGAATCCTCCAGCCAAATATGATGCGGAAGGCGTGGGCGGGATCATCAATATCATTACAGTAAAGAATGTTGATAATGGCTATCGTGGTAACCTGAATTTGAGCGAACAACTTCCCAGCGGCGGACCGAACGCAGGTGGAGGTTTGACCATCAAGCAGGGTAAATTCGGCTTAAATATTTACGGCGGCGCAGGTATTTACAACAACCCGCAAACGGATATTGTCAATACTCAGCAAAGCTTTGGCAGCGATGCGACAATGCTTCGGCAAACCGGATATAAATATAATAACAGCCGCAACGGTTACCTGGGTACTGACTTAAGCTATGAGATCGATTCGCTGCATTTGCTGTCAGGTCATTTCAGTTATAACGGTTATCATAATGATGGCAGCAGCTATCAGTCATCTTTGCTAACAGGTACTGCAGGCGTATTGCAGGCTTATGATATCAATAATGACAATAATGGTCATGGCCAG
>JAFDZL010000512.1 GCA_018266935.1 Bacteroidota bacterium
CTTCCACACCACTACCAACAACTATTCGAATAACTCAAGGCAATTCTAACTCTCACTACCGCTTTGGGCGATAAGGATATTTACAAGGCCGCCCTTAAAGGCAGTATTTTAAAATTGTTGCCAACGGCCAATATCGTCGATATTACGCACAACGTGCAGGTTTTTAACGTGCAGCAGGCAGCCTTTATACTCAAGAACAGTTTTCATTATTTCCCCGATAATACTGTCCACCTTATCGGCATCGACACCGTTTACAATAAGGATACCAAATACCTGGCAGTCCATTACAAAAATCAATTCTTCGTCGGCTCGGACAATGGCATTTTTTCGTTGATGTTTGACACCGACCCAGACGAGATCGTCGAGATCAACATTATGCAGGACCTCAAATTCCTGCACTTCCCTTTGGCCGATATTTTTGTTAAAGCTGCCTGCCATTTAGCCGATGGCGGCAAACTGAAGGACATCGGTCTGCCGGTTGAGAATATTGAAAAGAAAATGAACCTGCAGCCGGTGATCGAAAAGAATATGATCAAAGGCGTGGTGATCTATATCGACGCTTTCCAGAATGTGATCACCAATATTACCAAGGAATTCTTCAACCAGGTGCAGCAGGGACGGCATTTCACACTTTCTTTTAAGCGGAACGAAACAATAAGCCAGCTGAGTTGGTATTATAACGAAGTTCCCGAGGGCGAGAAGCTTTGTCTTTTCGGCATCAGCGACCACCTGGAGATCGCTATCAATAAAGGTAACGCCAGCGGCCTGCTCGGCCTCAATCTCGGCGACACTGTTATTATTGATTTTGAATAAGGATTGCCAAAAAACATTACGCTCTTCGAACTCTGTGCCTTCTTTGTGAGCTCTGTGGTAAAAAATTCAACCACAAAGAGCACTGATATTTTCACAGAGGACACGAACTCTGAATCGATATGAAAAAAATTTTCTTCCTGTGTATTTTAAGTTTTGGGTATCTAACCTCCTTAGCCCAAACTTCAAAAAATCCCGATTCCCTTGCCTACGAGCTGCAGCGCAAAAAGATCAACCAGATGCTGGATGACCGCCGCGCTAAGTTCGGACAGTATGACGAAAGTCTTAAGAAGCATACCGGCATCTTCGGATGGCAAACCAGGAAGGATATCCGGCGCTCAAATGCTATTTTGATGGATATAGCCCGTACGGATGATGAAATTTTTATTCAAACCAAAATACTGCTCGGCTACCGCACTTTCCAGCAGCAGCAGGCTCAGGCGAAATCGACCGAAGTGCAGGATTACAGTTTGGGCTATATGAATACGATCAATCGCCTGCGCGCGCAGATCGATAAAATGAAGGCAGATGAATTAGCCTCAGAAAAATCACACGACAGGGCACAAAGGATATATATCATTGCGCTGGTTCTCATGCTTGGGTCAATTTTGATTTTAATATTCAGAAAACGAGCCGCCACCGCTTAATTTTGCCGGGTTTATATCCAAAAACATGGCGAGAGGCAGAAGCAGCTTGAACAGCGGCGGCAAGCAAAAGGAAGAATTGCCAAAGGCGAAGATCAACCGGCAAACATTAAAGAATATTTCGAGGCTGCTATCTTACCTGAGGCCTTATCGGTCAAAATTCATTTTTGCGATGTTTTTCTTGTTTCTGTCAAGTTTAGTTGGATTGGCTTTCCCGTCATTTATAGGCGGGCTAATCGATGCTGCGCAGGGCAAACAAACTACGAAATTTTTACCGGCAACCATACAGGGTATTGGCTTATTGGCGCTTATCGTGCTGTTCGCGCAGGGTTTCGTTTCGTTTTTCAGGATTTTATGGTTTGTTCAAGTGGCTGAACGCTCGTTAGCTGATATTCGCCGCGATACTTATTTCAAGCTCATCACTTTGCCGATGAATTTCTTTTCAAATCGCCGCGTGGGTGAGTTGAACAGCCGCATTTCGGCCGACTTATCTCAAATACAGGATACATTGACCACTACGCTTGCGGAAATGATCCGGCAAATGGTGCTGCTGGTCGGCGGCATCGCGTTCCTGGCGATCATATCCGGTAAATTGACCCTATCGCTGCTGGCCGTATTACCGATATTGATCGTGATCGCTATTTTCTTTGGCCGGTTTATCCGAAAAATTTCCCGAAAAGCGCAGGACAGGCTTGCTGAATCTAATACCATCGTTGAGGAAACGCTGCAGGGCATCGCCAATGTGAAAGCTTTTGTGAATGAATCATTCGAGGCCGGCAGATATAGCAGGAATATTAAAGACGTAGCAAACATTGCCATTACAGGTGCTAAATACCGCGGGTTGTTTGCATCGTTTATCGTATTCGGCATGTTCGGAGCGATAGTAACGGTAGTAGCCTATGGCTGCCTGCTGGTAAGCCATCATGAGTTAACAGTCGGCGAATTGTTCAAGTTTGCTTTGTATGCGGCATTCGTAGGCAGCGCGATGGGCAGCTTTCCCGAAATGTATGCCAATGTACAACGTGCCGTGGGCGCCAGCGAACGCGTGCTGGAAATATTAGGCGAAGAAGGCGAAAAAGTTTCGATTCTTGAAACTGAGAACGATATCAAACAAAAAATAGATGGCAACCTCGCCTTTGACAATGTTAATTTCCATTATCCTTCACGACCAGAGATTGAAGTATTGAAAGGCATTTCATTTGAAGCTAAAACCGGCCAAAAAGTAGCGATCGTCGGACCGAGCGGTTCGGGCAAATCGACCATGGCATCATTGATCTTACAGTTCTACCAACCGCAAAGCGGCACCATTTTATATGATAGCAAACCAGCCGATGTTTATTCCCTGACCGATATCCGTAACCAGGTAGCTATCGTTCCGCAGGATGTTTTGCTGTTTGGAGGATCGATACGTGAAAATATTGCTTATGGTAAACTGAAAGCAACTGAAGAAGAGATCGAGGTCGCGGCTAAACGCGCGAATGCGCACCAGTTTATTATGTCGTTCCCTGAAGGTTATGATACTATTGTGGGCGAACGCGGCGTTAAGCTTTCCGGCGGACAAAGACAACGTATAGCGATAGCACGCGCCCTGCTTAAAAATCCTTCGATATTGATATTAGATGAGGCCACATCCTCGCTCGACTCGGAATCGGAACGATTGGTGCAAGAAGCGCTGGAGGAGTTGATGAAGAACAGAACTTCTATTATTATTGCACACAGGCTATCGACCATACGCGAGGCGGATAATATCATCGTGCTGGAGAAGGGCAAAGTGATCGAAAGCGGCAATCATGAAGAATTGCTGGGCAACGAGAACGGGCTATACCGGTATTTGAGCCAGCTGCAGTTTGAAGTTTGAGAACGTTGTACGTTTGACGTTATACGTTGTACGTACCAGGAAATAAGTAAAATAAACGTAAAACGTCCAACGTATTACGTACAACCTAAAGAATGAGATTGACTATTCACGGCGCGGCGCGCCAGGTGACCGGCAGCATGCATTTGCTGGAGGTTGACCAATATAAGATGCTGATAGATTGCGGGCTGGATTACGAAAAGGACCGCAGCATCCAATCCAACGAAAATTTTCCATTTGACCCGGCTGAGATCGACGTCGTTATCCTCACCCATGCGCATATTGATCATTCCGGCAACCTGCCTACGCTGATCCGAATGGGTTTTGAGGGACAAATATTGTGTACTCCCGCCACTGCTGACCTAACCGAACTCCTGTTAATGGATTCCGTCAGCATCTTTCTCAGCCGTTCGCAAAAAAAGAACAAACACAACCGCAAACGCCGTGGTCGCGGCAATTTCGAGCAGCAACCGCCGCTTTACCTGCAAAAGCACGTAATGGATACTGTCGAACGGTTTGTTACGATCGGTTTCAATCGCCCCTTCCGCATCAATGGCAATATCGAATTGACTTTTGTGCCTGTTGGCCATTTGCTGGGCGCCGCAGCTGCTATTTTGAAAATAAATGATCATGGCGAGGAAAAAACCATTGCCTTTACCGGAGATATCGGACGCAAAAGCTACCCCGTTCTGAACGACCCGCAGGAACTGCCGCCGGTGGATTACTTAGTTTGTGAATCTACCTATGGCGGGCGTTATCACACCAAAGATAAAACCGTTGAGCAAGCTTTAATTGAGACCATCGAAAAAGCTTGTATTAAGGAACAGGGCCGGCTGATCATTCCAGCGTTCAGCATTGGGCGTACGCAATCACTGGTCTATTCTCTGAACAAAATATTCAGCCAGGGACTGTTACCACCGGTAAAGGTTTTTGTCGATAGCCCGATGGCCGTCGCCGCAACGGAAGTGTTTCGTAAACACCATAGTTTAGTAAATGAAGAAGCCCGGGAGTTCTACCAAACCAAAGGCGACGAGTTTGAATTCGACAACCTGGTCTATGTCGAAAGCCTGAAAGACAGCCGGCAGGTATCTGATTATTTTGAGCCTTGTATCATCATTTCGTCGGCTGGCATGCTGGAAGGCGGCCGCATACAGGATCATTTATACAACAATATTCAAAATTACTACTGCACCATCCTCTTCATCGGTTATTGCGCTAAAGGCACCTT
>JAFDZL010000513.1 GCA_018266935.1 Bacteroidota bacterium
GTTTTTGAAATAAATCTCTTCAATGGTCCAAACCATCCACTTGTGCTGCATGTTTTTGCCCGTTGACAGATTATCGACGGTCTCAACGATCAACGTATCTCTATGCACATGCAGCCGGCAATTCAGCACGGCGCCCCAGAACTTGATGATGGTTTTTTCGCCGCAGGCTGCAAGCACAAATTCGGAAAAGAAAGTCCCAGGCATGTCAATGTCGTTATCCTTATAACCACACAATGCAATTGATCTGCCGTTCGACAAATGAAAAACGGTATCCGCTTTCTTAGCCTTCGGATAACCAAACTCATTTGCGGGGCAATTGCAGGTTTGGGATTGGGCGTAAGAGAAATTGACGAAGAGTAAAATCAGTATGGCCAGTAATTTTCTCATAACGATTCAGGTTGCGCTTTGCTCTTTTCAAAAAAGGCCATTATGTTCCGGTATAATTCGGCATCATCACATTTAATAACATTCAAATCGATGGTTAATTTTTTTCGGTTATTCAGAATCAGTTTCAACTTCGTACCCCAGGTTGACGGCTTGATCGTCTGAATGTCCGACCAACTCACCCTTTTATTTTTGACATGATAAAAAAGACCGTCATCTCTAAATTCAATAGCGTATTTCCTCCTTATTAATGGGATCGCGTACCTGACTATCAAATTACCAATTAAATAAATGGTAATTAAGATCATCGCCTTTTTCAGATAAATCCAAAATGCAGAGTGTTCGGCAAGAAAAGGCTTAAGCGCCATATAAAGCATTATGCTAAAGCAAAGCAGGCTGGCGACAAAATTACCCAGGCTATACCGATAAGATTTTGATTCCATTGATCCAATCAACTTTTCTAAATTAATACAATACGGTCAATCAAGCAAATTCATGCCCTGAGAAGGCGTTTCGCCATCCGGTATAAAGCTCAATCCGCCTTATATTTAAGCTCAATCATTCGGCTATATGAGCTCGAAATGACCTTCAGATGAGCTGCAATTTAAAATAAAGCTCAAATAATTTCAATTTGGAGCTCAGAATAATATTTATTTGAGCTATATTTGATAAAATCATGAGCTTCAATTATGAAAGCCAATACAAGTGATAACATCCTGGAGTATATAAGAGCGCATCCCCTGCAATCGTCAAAAGAAATACACGATGGTATAGGAGGGTCCGCAGGTTACGCCACTGTAAAGCGGCTCTTAAATAAACTTCTGTCAGACAATCTTATTAAGGCTGAGGGAAAAGGGAAGGCAACTAAATACGCTATCAGCCCGGCATTTCAATTGCTTTATCCTATCGACTTAGATGTATATTTTGAAAAGGAACAGGATGAAAGAAAGATCAAAAACAGCTTTGATTTTGATGTTATTACTGACACGCTAACTCACGTCAACTTATTTACATCAGACGAACAGAAGCATATTGAATTCTTGCAGGCGAAGTTTACCGGTAACGTGTCCCATCTATCGAAGACCGCCTATAATAAGGAATTAGAACGCCTGGCTATAGATCTGAGCTGGAAGTCATCGCAGATCGAGGGTAATACCTATTCTTTGCTGGAAACAGAACGTTTATTGAAGGACAAAGAAACTGCGGCTGGTAAACCAAAGGACGATGCTACCATGTTACTAAATCACAAGGATGCCATCAACTTTATTATCGAACATCCTGACTACGTAACGCCGTTAACAATTCGTGCCATCGAGGATATTCACAGCTTATTGATAAAGGACCTGGGCGTCGACCGGAATATCAGGCAACGAAGGGTTGGTATATCCGGTACAAATTATACGCCATTGGACAACGAACACCAGATACGTGATGCACTGAACGATATGTGTGTCCTGGTGAACAATAAAGAAACCGGTTTTGAAAAGGCTCTGCTGTCACTGATATTGCTTTCTTACATACAGGCCTTTGTTGAT
Organism: Bacteroidota bacterium; assembly: GCA_018266935.1. Lineage (GTDB taxonomy): Bacteria > Bacteroidota > Bacteroidia > Sphingobacteriales > Sphingobacteriaceae > Mucilaginibacter. Next base: position 1,920 of record JAFDZL010000513.1, read on the forward strand.
GGCAATAAAAGAACAGCCCGTATTGTAAGCAATGCCATATTAATGTCCCATCACTATTGCCCAATTTCATTCAGAACAGTTGATTCCGTTGATTACAAAAAAGCGATACTGCTGTTTTATGAACAAAATAATATAAGCGCCTTTAAGAAGATATTTATTGAGCAATTTGAATTTGCGGTAAATACCTATTTCTAAACAAAAACTCACTGACAAAACACTGTCACCACCTATCCAAACAATTCTTCCGATCTTTGAATATGCCAATCATCATAATAATCATTCCTTATCTGTTAGCCCTGCTAACCTGGTCCTTCCGCGAACAATCGGTGGAATCAGAACAAAATCGGTGAAATCCGGTACTGACAAAACACTGTCACCACCTTAACCAAAATTTCTGCCGATCTTTGAATATACCAATTGTCTGAACCAGGATTCTTAGGATTGGCAGATGATAGGATAAGGATATTTTTAAAAATCCTTTAATCTTAAAAATCTTAGTTCAGACAATATACCTTATCACTAACCCCAAATCAATCTTCCGGACTTTCGGACTTACGCGGACTTCCGGACTAAAAAATATGAAAATCTACCTATACGACACCGACACCGATTGCATCGGCACCGGAACCTTATCATCAGCCTATATACAAACCCAACTGGAAGCAGCATCCGGGCAGGATGTGGAAGTGCACATCAGCTCGGCGGGCGGCAGCGCCTTCGACGCCATTGCCATCTATGACTTGTTTAAAAAATACCCCGGCAATGTAACAATCTATGTCGATGCGCTCGCCGCCTCCGCTGCTTCCATTGTGGCTATGGCAGGACAAAAGATCATCATGAGCAAATATGCGCTGATGATGATCCATAAACCGATGGTCGGTTCAGGCGGCAATGCCGACGAGCTATTGAAAGACATACAAATGCTGAATGTAGTACAATCGCGCCTGGCTCAGATCTATATGGACAAAACCGGGTTGGACGGCGTTACCGTAAATAGTTTGATCGACTCCGTCACCTGGATGACCGCCGACCAGGCGCTTGATCTCGGCTTTATCGACCAGGTGGAAGATTATAAAGCTGAGATATCGAACAGCGCGATCATAAAACAATTCACCGGCACCGCTCCCTTTTTCTATCGGCGCTGCATCAATAAGATCTTAAACAACCATACCAACATGAACATTGAAAACAGAGAACTGATCGACAGGAACACATCCGTCCTGGATAAGATCATGAACTTCTTTAAGAAGGTCGTCAACAAACAAACCATTACCGACAAGGGTGCATTGCATCACGCCGGCGACCTGGATGAAGGCACCGATGTGTACCAGGATGAGGATATGACCACACCTGCGCCCGATGACTGTTACACCACATCATCCGGGCAGAAACTCAGCGTTGCCAGTGGAAGAGTGCAAAGGGTAACGACTGACCCGGATGTCGAACCGGATGCCGGCGACGATGACGACACTCCCATTGAAGCCCTTTTCGGCTCAAAAAAGAAAACCGAAGTGCAAAACCGGGTAAAAGCCATCAAAGCAAAGTTGCATGCACAGAACGCCCTGTTAGCCGAAGCCAAAGCAGCCCTGGAAGCAGCCAACAACCGACTGCACAAAACCCGCGAAGAAGTGAAGAACGAGATCCGCTCAGACTTCACCCCGGAAAACTCCCGCCGCAGCAACAAAGCCAAAACCGAACCTGTCCCCTTCTTCGCCCCGCAAACTGCTTTAGCGCAGAATGCAGTTAAGAAAGCCGTCGCCAAATAGTTTGCAGTTGCCGGTTTGCAGTTTGCACAAAAAAATCAAACTGACTGCCAACCGCCAACAGTAAACTGCCAACTAAACCTTAAATCAGACTTATACCAAAATTAAACAATGGCTCAATTTACATTTACCAACAATACCTACGCCGGCGAAGCGCTGGCCGGGTTTATGGCCAGCACGCTCCTCGAAGCCGATTCGGTGAAACGCGGCTTGCTGACCGTTATCAATGACGTCAAATCGCGCAAGGTGATCCTTGATGTGGACGACGACGTGGTGCTGCAGGACCCGTCGGGCATTTTCGCCGACCAGGGTACTACAGCCTTACAAAACGAAAGCTACCTCGACCCGGTAGTTTACGAATTTATGAAACAGGAACAATGGGACAAACTTGTACAATCATGGGAGGCGCAAAGCCTGAAACCCGGCGCCTTTATGGATTATGAAGGGGTTGTCGATCTGTCCGATTTTATGGTACAGCGCTACCTCACCAAGATCCAGATCGCCAATGAACGCCTCTACTGGCTTGGAAAATCGGCTACCAAAGAAGCAACTTTCACCGCATCGTTCGCCGGTTTATTGCCATCCATCGCAGCAGCATCCGGCGTGTACAAAGTAGGTTTGGGAAAACCGGCAACATCTATGTCCGCAACCGCGATTGACGCAACAGGCGTAGTAACCGTTTCGGATACTTCAACACTTGCTGATGGAGACGTGGTGACCATCACTGCGGTAACCGGCACCAGTAAGGACACGACCAACGGCGGCTCAGGTATTGCCATACAGGGTCAGTCGTACTTCATCCAGGTGTTAAGCTCGACCACGTTCAAGCTTACACGTAATTACAACGAGATCAACACCCGAAAACCTGCAACTTTCAGCGGAACAGCCACCGCAGCTACCGTAAGCTATATCAACGCGAGCAACGTATTACAGGTATTGGGTAGCGTTTATGCGCAGCTTGACCCCGCCGACCGCGCCCAGGAGGATTTCAACCTGCAGATACCATTACATGTCGGTTATGCTTATGCACAGGCACAAGCTAGCAAAGCAACCAACGTTTTGAACGCCTTTACCGATCCCAAGAAAATGGATTTCCTCGGCGTTTCGCTGCAATTGATGAACCACTGGCAGGCGAACACCATCCTGGGAGCACGTTCATCCAACCTGTTCCTGGGCGTCGATCTGCTCGGCGACGCTTCAGAGCTTTCAACCGTTTACATGAAGCCTTATACCAACGACGACGTAGTGCGCATGAAAGCTCGCATGAAAGCCGCCGTAAACTTCAAGTTCGCGAACGAGATATTCTACCTGAGCGCTTAAGCGCAGTTGATTGGGTTGATTGAGTTAAGTGGTTGATTAAGTTCGCCACGACTCTTTCAACTTAATCCAACTCAATCAACCTATTCAACTTAATCAACTAAAAAATGTCCATTTACAACAAAATAAACGCGGGGTTCAGCCTGGGTACAGGCTCGCCCATCACCGCGGGTATTGAAGACCTGATCTACATCTTTAACCAGGATGACATCACGATCACCTACGATACCACGAACCCGCTTATCATAACCGGGCTGGCTGCCGTCAGCGGCGCTAAAATTTATAAGTTCGAGGGTACGAATAACAGCTTCAGCACCATGTCGAAACTGGCCAAAACATCCGTCGGCCCGCGATACACTGAAGAGATCGATTTCAACATCGCCGGTCTATCGGTCGATATCAAAACACAATTGATGGCTATGGGCTACGGTCGTGTCAAAGCTATCGCCGTAAACAACTACAACTCCAGCGATTCGGCTATCGAATTGTTTGGCGCCGTCAACGGCCTGATACTGACCGATGCCGAACGTAACGCGTCCGACGAGACCATCGATGGCGGCTACAAGCTTAAGCTAACCAATCCCGATAAACTCAGGGAGCCTTATCCGCCGCGCGCGGTATCCATTGCCCCCGAAAGCGGCAACGCAACCTACGCCAGCACGCTTGCGGCTATCGAGGCCTTGGTGGGGTAGTTCATGGTTGATGGTTCATAGTTCATAGCAAAATTGCCAAACTTAAAAACTGTCAGCCATGAACCATGATCTATGAACCATGAACCATGAACCAATCGGTGAAACTAAGCGTGGCGATCTCTTGAGCTCCGCTAAAAACAAACAATACGCGAAAAATCACCATAAAATCAGTGCAATCATAAAATTAATGAAGACCTATCTACCACAAATAGAGCGCCGTATTCTAGTACGCCCCAATCAAACCTTCGGCATACTGAACTACGACCTCGACAATGCTTACCCCCAGCGTATGCTCGAGTTGGTAGCCTCGTCGCCGACAGCAAAGGATTGCTGGACCAAACGCGCCAAATTTATCGGCGGCAATAGTTTTGAGCAGCCCGGTGTCGGTAAACAGGTGATAAATGACAAAGGGCTAACCCTGGCGAAACTGCTTAAAGCCGCCGCTGCGGACAAGGCGCTTTTTACAGGCTTCGGGATACATGTCAACTACAACGCGAATTTCAAGATCGTTTCGGCGAATTATGTCCGCTTTGAGGATATACGCCTCGGCGATACGGACAGCCCGGAGACAGCAAATAAGTTCGCGCTTTATGCAGACTGGGGGCGAAAAACCTGGAAAAATATTACCCGCAGCCGGATCACTTTCCTGGACAAATACAACCCTGATCCGGACGCCATTAAGCAACAGGTTATCGCAGCCGGCGGTTGGGACAAGTATAAAGGCCAGTTGTATTACTTCAACCCCGAAGTGGATGATTATCCACTGATCGAGGCCGACAGCGTCTGGGAAGATTTTGAGACCGAAGCCGGGATCAAGATCTTCAATAACCGCGAAGTGACGACAGGCTTCCTGCCTTCGACGATGCTTTTTATGCAGTCGCGGCGCGAGGAAGCCGATAACAGCAAGCCCGACAGCGATGAACAACATTATTATAATGTCCCATCGCAGTTAGAACGCGACCTGGGCACCTTCCAGGGAGCCAAAAGCGCACAGAAGATCATCGTGATTGAGTATGACGACGAGAATTCAAAACCCGAGTTCAAACCCTACTCGATCCAAAATAACGATAAGCTTTTCGAAACTACCGAACGCTCGGTTGAGGCAAGGATCATCAAAGGTTTTTCTGTTCCGAAAGAGCTGATCAATTCAGAAAATTCGTCGGGCCTGAGCAACGGTGGCGAGAAGAAAGAAGCCATCCGCGAATTCAACGATAACACTGCTCCGGACCGGCTCGAGCTTTCTGACGTTTTTGCCGAAATATTCGGAAACTTTTACCGGAATATCAACCCATCCGGCAACTGGACCATTACCCCGGTTCCTACGGAAATAGCCGACGATATCACCGGTATAAAAGCCGGCGCAAATATCAACCAATTGCTGCTGTCAGATATCCCTGCCGCCAACAAGATCGCCATCCTGGTGCACGCCTACGGCTTCAGGCAAACCGAAGCTGAGGCGATGGCAGGCGCAAGCGCAGTTGATTGAGTTGATTTAGTTAAGTGGTTGATTAAGTTTCAAACAACTGCGATTCAATCCTATCCAACCCAATCAACTTATTCCACTTAATCAACTAAATCCAACTTAATCAACTAAACCAATGAACCCCGTTTACCTTATCGACCAGATCACATTCCAGAATTACGAGGACCTGTCGGTCAACATCAAATCCGGCCGGATCAAATTCTTCGTCAAAAAAGCGCAGGAACTCGACCTGAAGCCATTCCTCGGTCACGCTTTATATTATGATTTTATCCAGTACTTCAACACCGACGGCACGCTGAAAGATGAAACGCCTCAACCGTACAAGGACCTGCTGAACGGGTCCGAATATCTCGACCGGTATGGCCATGTGGTACTCTATGAAGGCTTGCTGCCGATGCTGGTTTACTTCACCTTTGCGCGATTTATCGAGGCTGACGCTGTCCACTACACCGCAACGGGTCCTGTCGTCAAACATCACGACAACGCCGACCCGCTAACGCCGCAGGAAGTGGCCAAACTGGTTCAGCAACACCGCAGCGTGGCGAATGCGCATGCCAACGAGGTCGAGAAATTCCTGCGCGACAACAAAGCCGATTTCCCGCTGTGGAACTATAACCCGAAGAACCGGAGCAGCAGGCAGGCCGGGCCTCGTATCCGTAGCGTTGATAAAACCATCTTCAACTATCCCGGCGATTATTACGCAAACAACTATTTACCATTAACCGATTTCTTGAACTAATGCCGACAGACAAAAAAATAAGCGAATTACCCGTAGCCTCGTCCATTAACGCCACCGATCTTTCGGTGCTGGTGAGCAGCGGCACAGACTACCAGTTTGCCTTTTCCACGCTCCTTGGCTTCGTCGGTTCAGGGCTTGATCTTGGCGCGCATATCTCCTTCGGCGGAACTTTGCCTCAGAATACCGCAGGTAAGGATGGCGATATATTCATCAATACCTCAGCCGGCAATTTCGCGCAGAAAATCTCGGGAACATGGACCGTAGTTTATACCCTGGCGTCATCAGGCGGCGCCACCGATGGCACCGTTTTATATGGCCTTGGTGCACCCGGCAGTTCAACCGGCAACGACAACGACACCTACATCAATACCGGCACGGGCGTGTTTTATAAGAAATCGGGCGGAGCATGGTCCCAGGTATTTTCGATGCAGACCGGTCCCGCCGGGCCAGCCGGGGCGAATGGCACGAATGGCGAAAACGGCGCCGACGGAAAAAGCGTCCTCAGCGGAACAGCCGATCCGTCCAACCTATATACCGGCATCGACGGCGATTTCTACATCAATACCACCACTTACACCCTGTTCGGACCAAAAGCTTCAGGCGTTTGGCCGGCGGGCACAAGCCTGGTGGGCGCCGACGGTGCGGCAGGTCCCGCCGGACCGAAGGGAGACACCGGTGATATCGGTCCGGCGGGAGCGACGGGAGCAGTTGGGCCGGGCGTAGCGTCGGGGGGTACAGCGGGGCAAATCCTCAAGAAAAATAGCAACACTGACTACGATACAAGTTGGGAGAATCCGCCGAGCGGCGGCCTTTCAGGCCTTACACCTAATGAGGTATTATTCGGCAAATCGGACGGTACTTTACAGCAAGATGTTGATCTACAGTTTGACCCAACCACCAAATCGCTATATAAAAACGTAACTGCTTCCGCGGAGCCTTCGGGTAATAAGATTACCATACTAGGTGATAGCATATCGGCCGGTTCAGCTGGCGTCAGTAACGTGTCAAAACGATTCGGTACTGTTTTGGCCGGGTTGCTCGGTTTCACAGAGGATAACCATGCTGTCGCAGGCTCGGCAATTTCAGGGCCAGGTACCTCGACAGGAGTAGGCGGTTATGTTATGGTTAATAACTTGTCGCTTATCCCAACTTACGGAACTGGCTATTCATACCTGATATTCGCCTTTGGTATCAATGACGTCGATTTGCATACAACAGACCCGACAGACTATAACGTTACTCAGTTTACTACGGATTATAACACTATTCTTACCAATGCCATAACTACAAAAGGCTGGCCTGCTTCTAAGATCATTTTAATAAACACATGGTTACGCAATAGCCCATCGACTTTGACGTATCAGACAAGTATCAACAGCGCGATAGCATCTGTAGCAACCAGCAAAGGTGTTAACCTTTTGGACATATATACAGCTATGGTTATCGGTGGTGGTCTTTTCTTATCTGAGGCTGCTACCAGCCCTAATCAGTATACTGGAACTGGCACGCATCCAAATGACTACGGACAAAGGTTAACCGCTATCGACCTGGCTAATATGATTCTGTCGGAGGTCTATAAGAATAATCAGGCGGTCGCTGCGAACGGAATCGTGGAGTTTAGAAACCTCATTTGCCGCAACTTCAATATGCTCCCTGATAATGATGGAAACTATGTTCTTGCAGTTGATAAAAACGGCAACGTAGGGATCTTACCCGCACTACCGTCGGGACAAAAATATAATGGCGTGATGAATGTCATGGGCCAGTACATACAGGATGGTTCTGTAGTTCCTACAGGCGCGGGAACGCAGGATATTATTATGAACCAGTCTGTTAGAATAGTAGGCGCATATGACACTGCGAAGTACAACTCCATAGAAATGTCTGATGGTAGCAATGATGTCAATTTAAGAAACCATTACAGCGGTGCCTCATGGAAGTTTTATAATGATAGCGGTTCGGGTGCAGGTTCGTTATTGGCTTTGCAGATACATAATGGTATGCTATTGGTAGCGGGAGCTGGTAATGTTGGCGGCGTTCAGGGTGATGTATGGATTGGGAACAGCAATGTGATAGGCGCACAGTTGTCGCCTCATCCGTCCGCGTATGGTAAGTATGTCCCTATGGATTACTACACCGGACATTCGTTTTATTATAACACCTATAGCGCCGGTAAACATAAATTCTTTAGCAGCGGTGGGATAGATGGGGGTACCGTGGAATCATGGGACATAAATTCTGACGGTTCGTTTGAGTCTGTCATAGCTGGTCAGGGCATTATATTGAAAAGCCCTGGAGGAACTCGTTATAGAGTGACCGTCAGTGACGCTGGTTCGTTAGTGGTAGCGGCTGCATAATCACCATTGCTTGGTTTGCCAGCGAATAATAATAGATTTGTATTCGGAGCATAGTAACTTTACAGGCTTTACTTGCAACTATCAAATACCAGAATTGAAACGCCCAAGAGATTTTTTTGAGGGAATAAACGAAGTTCCCGGAGTTCTTCAAAAAAATCATTTCCCGACATTGGATGGAATCAGATGCTTTTCGATTTTATTGGTGATTTTTTATCACCTAGATCTATCCCAAAATGGAATTTATCGCACTGTGTTTAATGGCGATCTCGGAGTAAATATTTTTTTTGTTTTAAGTGGCTTTTTGATCACAACCTTGTGTATAAAAGAGAAGGTAATAACGTCAACTTTAAACCTTAGGAAATTTTACTTGAGAAGAATGTTGAGGATACTACCCGTGGCATATCTATTTTTATTTGTGCTATTTATTTTAAACTTCTTTCTAAAGTTAAATCTTGATTATGTGAATTTTTTGGCTGCCGCTTTCTTTATATACAACTTTGCATTCTTTAGAAATTATAAAAATGGCGTCCCAGTCGGTCATTATTGGTCATTGGCAACCGAGGAACAATTCTATATATTCTTCCCCGCTATACTTAAAAAGAACTATGTCACATTCTTATTTTGTATTCTCACAATTATAATCCTCGTTCCTATATTTATTTATGTCCAGTACTATGTGCCTTCGTTAAACAAACCTGCCTTACTTTTCACCACACACTATCTACTTAAATTCAATAGTATAGCCTGTGGCTGTTTTTTTTCAGTGTTAGTTTTTAAAGGATATTTCAATAAAGTCGGAGCTATCAAATACCGTTTTGCAATTAACCTATTGATAATTCTGTTTATCTTTTTTCTTGATTTTAAAACGAATTTTGACATTAGCCATATATGGACCAACAGCATTGCATCATTACTAATTGGGTTTTTCATCTCTATAAACATTTATGAAAGTAATGACGTGATTTATAAGCTGCTCAACAGTAAAATTGCATTTAAAATCGGCGTACTATCGTATAGTATATATATATGGCAACAAATCTTTACATACCCAGTTTTGCCTAGCCCGTTGAGTTCATTTCCGTACAACCTATTGTTTTTAGCAATTGTTAGTTACCTGTCTTACCATTTCTATGAAAGGTATTTTATAAACCTTAAGAATCGATTTCAACGGATCAAAAATTAGTTCGCTTAAGACGCTCGAAATGATGCCATTGGCTTTTTAACAGACAGTCTTTAATTTAATTACACTTACACTTTTCACTATGCAAAAACTTTCGCTATGGCAGCGCCTGTGCAGCGCTACGCCATTATTTTTCCGACGGGTGCAGGTATTGGCGCTCGGCGTCGCCGGCCTCGGCGGTACGCTGGCCACCATCCACGGCATACCTTCTTCATTAACCGCATCCATGATCTCGGCCGGCACCGCAGTGGCCGCCATTGCACAATTCGCGGTACAACAATTTGAACCTGATCATACACGAACCAATGAAACTAAGTAACCAAGGCATTAATGTCATCAAAAATTTCGAGGGTTTAAGCCTGGCAGCCTATCGTGATGTCGCTGGCGTTTGGACCATCGGTTATGGCTCTACCCGGTACCATGACGGTCGCCCGGTTAAGCCCGGCGATAAGCTTGCCAACGAACAGCAGGCAAGCGCCTTGTTCAGCAATACGCTCGGCCAGTACCAGGATGCGGTAAATCAGTACGTAAAAGTGCCGCTCACACAAAACCAATTCGACGCGTTGGTCTCGTTCACCTACAACTTAGGCACCGGCGCCCTAAAGGAATCGACCCTGCTTAAAAAGCTGAACGAAAAAGATTATGCCGGCGCTGCCGATCAATTCCTGGTTTGGGATAAGATCACCCATCCCAAAACCGGCGAAAAGGTAGTTTGTCAAATCCTGGTTGACCGGCGCGAAGAAGAACGCGGCCTGTCTCTTTCAACCCAAACTGTATTATCATGACAGCTATCGAACACAAAGAGTTAAAGGGTATTACCATCCGTAATCTGATCGTCACTATCGTCAGCACGGCCAGCATCGTCGCTTCGGTCATGACAACCTACTTTCAATTAAAGCAAGATATACGCGACATCCGTCTCGATCAGCAAACCGAACACCGGGTGAACGACATCCGCCTGAAAGTGCTCGAAAACCAGGAGGATGTCCACCAGCGCCAGGTTGACGAGTTAAAAAGCTTAACGCTGAAAGACTAAAGCCGAAAGCTTCCCAATCCTAATCTTCCGGACTTATGCGGACTTCCGGACTTTCCGACTAAAAATTCACCAATTAACTAATCAACCAATTAACTAAACATGAGTTTACAATCCTTTTTGGCCAAAATATGGGCCGAGATCAAATCCCTTTTTCAAGGAATTCCTGCTGAACTGAAGACTGCCATACACATAGGCGTAGTCGTTACAGAAAACATCAAAAATTTTGTCGATTCGCCCGCAGCCGATGTATTGACGGCCATTATCCCCGGCGATATCGACGATGAGATCAAAAACTGGCTCCGCGCAAAGCTGCCTGCAATTTTAACAGAACTGAAGCTGGCAGACAGTTGTGCTTCGCTTACAGATCCGGCCGCTATCATGGCATGTGCCGTCAAGGTACTTCAGGGGCTGGATGCCGATGTGCAAAGTCCGTTTTTCCATAGCTTGTCTGTGCTCGTGGCTCAAGTTGCAGCTGATGGCAAGCTAACATGGAGCGATGGCGTTTACCTGCTTCAGTGGTATTATGACCACGAATATCAGTCTGCAAAGCAATAGTAAGGGAGGAAAGTGCCCGGGACGAGATTCGAACTCGTACAACCTTACGGATGCCACCCCCTCAAGATGGTGCGTCTACCAATTTCGCCACCCGGGCCTGTAAAGGACAAAGTCTTGAGTCTAAAGTTCAAAGTCATTTCATATGACTCGACTTAGGACTTAAGACTTCCGACTTAAAGATGGTGCCCGGAGAGAGACTCGAACTCTCAAGAGACAATTCTCAACGGCTTCTGAGACCGCAACGTTTACCAATTTCGCCATCCGGGCAAATGAGGCTGCAAATATAAATCTTTCCGCTACACTGCTGAAATTAATTGCAAAAAATTGGCAGGTTTGACTCAAACGATTTAAAAAGCTATTTTCGGTTTGACAATTCATCTCAAACATGACCATGAGAATCTGCCTTGTTTTATTATTTTCATTCACAATCGTCGCGGTCGCGTCCGCGCAAAAAGCCGATGCTATCCTGGGTACCTGGGCCAATAAAAGCGGCGAGGACCATATCCTGATCTATAAAAAAGGCAACAAATATTTCGGCAAGCTCGACTGGTTAAAATATCCCAACGACGAAACAGGTAAGCCCAAAACCGACAAGAAAAATCCGGACGAAAAATTGCATTCCAGGCCTCTTTTCGGGCTTGAATTGCTGCAGGACTTCACCTATGAGGGTGATAATTTATACGACGACGGGACGATCTACGATCCCAAAAGCGGTAAAACTTATACCTGTAAGATGACGATAGAAGGCGACAAACTGAATATACGGGGATATATCGGTATATCCTTGTTCGGCAGGACGGAAATATTCACGCGTGTAAAATGAAAAAGTTCCGCGCTATAATCGTTGCTGCCATTGTCTTGCCTGCATTCGTGAACGCGCAGCACATTGAAGTGTTGCAGCAAGGTAAACCGACCAGCTTCCGCGGCTTATCTGTAGTGGACGATAATGTTGCGTGGGTCAGCGGCAGCAAAGGGACCATCGCTATCACCAATGATGGCGGCAAAACCTGGGCCTGGCAACAGGTGAAGGGTTATGAAAAGTCGGACTTCAGAGGGATCGAGGCTTTTTCCGATAAGGAAGCCATCATGATGAGTTCAGGGACGCCTGCCGTTATCCTAAAAACGACGGACGGTGGCGAAACCTGGCAGGAAAAATACAGAAAAACCGACAGTGCTTATTTTTTTGATGCGATAGACTTTGACACACCCTTGCACGGCCTGGTTTTAGGCGACCCGATACAGGGCAAATTTTTATTACTGGAAACGAACGACGGAGGAGAAACCTGGCACCCATTTAAAAACCCTCCGGATGCTTTACCCGGTGAGGCCTGTTTTGCTGCAAGCGGGACGTGTTTACGGGTTTCACGGAAGTCAATAAATATTGTAACAGGAGGTTCGAACGCACGAGTTATCAATTACAATGTGGGGAGAAAAAATTGGGAGTACTGGCCGTTGCCTATCATGCATTCCAAGTCAAGTCAGGGGGCGTTTTCCATCGCCGTTGGAATGGATAGACAGCTGTTTGTTGGCGGAGACTATGCTAATGATAAACGAATAGATTCCGTGGCATGCTACCTTAGTAACCTGGGAAATGACATCGTCATTTCAAAATTAGAACACGGTCCGACCGGTTTCCAATCATCTATCGAATACATTTCCGGCGACATTTTTCTTTCGACGGGTACACCGGGAAGCAATATTACAACCGATAGTGGTATAACATGGCGTAAGATTGACGATGCGAGCTACAACGTTTGCCGAAAAGCCAAGAAGGGAACCCTGGTACTTTTGGCCGGCGACCATGGCAAGATCGGCATTTTAAAACCTTAAAATGCTGTTTAGTACCGGCTTAGAAATTATTTCAAAAACAGGTTGCGGGCTAAGTTGAGAAGTCCTATATTTGCACCACTTTTGACGGAAACGTTTAAAGTCGATCTCGTAGCTCAGCCGGTAGAGCATAACACTTTTAATGTTGGGGTCCTGGGTTCGAGTCCCAGCGGGATCACTTAAGGAAACACGCCACAAAGCGTGTTTCTTTTTTTTGTGCACATAAGAATCTCATAAACAAGTTGTTAACATGCGGCAAAAAAGGTTCGAAATTTGCTATTGGAGTTTTATACTATTTTTGATAATGGTCTGTTTTGCTATCAAAAGGCGGCTTTATTCAATCTTCTCAGGGTTCGAGTTCCACTTAGGGTCTCATGTGCTATTTTAGTTTCAGACTGTCTGCTGAATTTAGCTATAAAGCCCTTTCGTGCCGGAATTACTCACTATCCACATAGGGCGCGTTTTATGAATTAATTAAATGTTGACAATCGTGACAGAAAGGCCCTGCGAACTGCAGCGTTTTTTTGCACCAAAACATTTGTCGCGCAAAGGCATAAAATTTCTTTTTACTGCTTGTAAATGCTTAAATAATAGTTAATTTTAAAAAGAAAACCCGTTATTCCTTATTTAAGCCGTCACATGAAAACCTTTTTGGAAAAGAAGACCGTGCCACAGCGGTCAAACGCAGTAAAAACAGGAGAAAATGGCGTTTCAGCGCCATCTGTTCCCGTTCAGATGGCTATGCCTGAGCAGGAAAAAGAGTTGGTGGCGCAGCATAAGTCCGCCATCCAGAGAGCAGCGATCGGCGAAGAAAAGGAGCCCATACTGAAAAAATCAGATACGGCCCAATCAGCCGGGATGGATGAAGAAAAAGAACCGATCCTAAAAAAATCAGACCCGGCCCAATTTGCCGGAGCTGACGACGAAAAAGAGCCGATCCTAAAGAAGGAATCCGGTACGGTCGGCGGCGCTGAAACGCTGTCCATACAAAGGCCGGGCAATAACACCGGCATGCCCGACAACCTGAAGACCGGCATAGAAAACCTTTCCGGGTTTTCCATGGATGATGTGAAAGTACATTATAACTCGCCAAAACCGCAGCAATTGCAGGCATATGCCTACGCCCAGGGTACGGATATACACGTTGCCCCGGGGCAAGAAAAGCACCTGCCGCACGAAGCCTGGCACGTGGTTCAGCAAAAGCAGGGGCGTGTGCAGCCGACAAAGCAATTGAAAAGCGGCGTTGCTATTAACGATGATAAAGGATTGGAGCTGGAGGCGGACGTAATGGGGATGACCGCTAATAATCTGAAGACCCCTATCCAGGCAAAACAGCTCTCTGTGAGCGATAGCTCTACGGATTCGATAATCCAGGGGAAACTCCGTTTTTTCGGCGACGACAATGACCTGACGCTACAGCAGGTTAAGGACTGGTTGCTTCGGAGCGGGCATACGTTCGAAATGCTCAAAAAATATACCCCAAAAATGATAGAGGAGATAAATGATCCGAACATTATCGTATTGCACCAGGATGGGCAAAAAGACTACCTTGATGGCCTTGTACGAAGAGCCAACGCTAAAGGTGAGTGGGTTTTCCCAAATGAAGGCCCTTTAGCAGAAGTAGATAACGGAATAAGAGATGAGTTTGCCAGGCGATTTAAAACCGAGACTATGCCCAAGCAAGACTTGGGCCAGTGGGTTGGCGTTTCAAAAACCGGGGAAGAAGATTCAGCATTTGGTCAACAGGAACAACAACTATATCAGAAGATCCAGTCATATTTATTGGATCCTGGTTTGGTGTTCAAAGTACTGAACGAATTGAATAACTACGTAAAACTCCTTGGGCCAAAAACACTTTCCGGGGAAGAATGGCATAAAGAAATGCTTGGCGGATTGCTTAAATCAGGGTTTACTCAATCGCCGCCAGTCATTACTGAATTATTGACAGCTGATGAATTTATGAACCAAACCACAGGTAGCGGAAATTTATCGCTTGATACAGGGGCTGATGAGAAATATTATGAAAAGGATCCGGAGGATCGGAAAACTGAAAACGTCTTCCCTGTAGTTAATCTGCCGAAACATGGAGCCTTAAGTCATACAATCCAATGGCTCATTATCCAGGAAGGGATAAAAAATGAACCCGAGGCCAATTCTCTGCTTCAATTGTTTAGTAATACATCCAAATACAAGAAAGTTGATGACAAAACGCCTTACTTATGGTCGAGCCTTGTCGATTTACCACCAATTCATGGTTTTGTCGTAAATGCGACAATGCCTGAAGGGTTGACAACCTTAATAAATGCATGCTTCCCATTTATCAAGGCAATAGAAGATGAGATAGAGAAGAAGTTTTTGGAATCGGTTAAATCACTAGAAGAGCCTTCCGGGTACGTCGGTGAATTGAGCCCGACTGTAACAAAGCCCGAAGTTAAAAAACCTATGAATAAATTATTGCTCGGCGTCAAAAAGCAGGAGAAGAAGCTGCAACAAGAAAAAAAATAAATCCAGTTTAACATTGCAAAACACACGCACCGAACGGCAAAACAACACCACACCAGGAACCAAAGCTGATCAAAACACAGGCTCCCGGGGAATTACTATGCCCGCCGTTCCGGTACAGATGCAAACTACGCAGCCACCCACTACTCAACTGACTGAACCGATTGAACAAGACTCATCTCAGCTTAAATCACTCCAGTCCCGGACTGAACAAACCGGCAAACCCAATAACACCGGGCTACCCGACAACCTGAAAACCAGCGTGGAAAATCTTTCAGGTTTTTCTATGGACGACGTCAAAGTGCATTACAATTCGCCAAAGCCACAGCAGTTGCAGGCATTTGCCTATGCACAGGGCACGGATATCCATATAGGCCCCGGCCAGGAAAAGCACCTGCCGCATGAGGCCTGGCACGTAGTTCAGCAAAAACAGGGAAGGGTGCAGGCGACGAAGCAGATGAAGGAGGGTATTGCAGTTAATGATGATACAGGGTTGGAGAATGAGGCGGATGTAATGGGACAAAGAGCCTTGCAGCTAAAACATTCTAAGCAACTTCCTCCAACCGCGGGTACAACGGCGGGTAATATCATTCAACGCGAATGGATACCGGATACTGATTATAATGAAAGATGGGATGTTCTGATCGATAGCGTTCAGTGGTATAAAGATGTAAAAAACCGATTGTGGTTTAGAACCGATGAGAGAAAATATGCTTTCTGGCAAGGACCCGTCCATAGCTATACAGCAGAAGAATGGGATAGGATCGAGTTGGATATAACAACACCAAAACCGGATCATACTGATGCCATCACCAAAATAAAACGATTTGATGTACGCAAAGGCCAATCCGTGAGTATAGGCTCTTCAAGACCGAAACTCGTCTATCTTTTTACTGCTGCCGGTGACGCAACAACAAAAAAAACTGAAGCTGCATTTATGATTGACACAGGCATGAAACAGGCAGAAGCGGCACACTATGAAAGGGTTAGAAGCATGGGAGTAAGGGTGCCCCACATTTATGATTGGAATGGGAAAAACCCAATTGTGCAATTCTTGCCTTATCAAACTACGGTTACAGGGCAAACAAGCACTGGCATCGTCGGTGGTGTTAGCCGCGTTATAAACCAGTTGCGTGTAATTAAGCAATGGAACCCTGCCGCCTGGAAAGCTGCATTGGTGGATCTGAACATACTCATCACTACATGTTATCATTCCGTTGACATTCAATTTATGGTCGATAATAATGGCGGCCACATTTACGTGATGGATATGGAGGAAGGTAAAGCCCCATTCTTTGATGAAACGCCGGATCCGGGTTTAATTGCCGCCAAACAAGTCATCGAGCAAGAAATAGAAAAACAATTGAAGTGAATAGCGCGATCATTTTATAGTTTAAGTTTAGTCTTCAATTATCGGGCGGATAGGATGCTGTCCCGGCAAACCCGGCCTGGTGTTTACACCGTTTTCCCATCCTTACGGTATTCTTTGCGAATACCCCTCATCACGTCATCATATAGAATGACATTACTGTCGCCGCGCTGCAGCGCCATAAGCGAGCTATAGCGTATCACATTGATGATTGCGCCCCCGCTCATCTCGTATTTGGCGGCGATATCGTCAAATTTTTGTTCCAGTTTGGGTTCGCAGCTGGTTTTCTCGGAGAAAGCCTTCTGCCACAATATCCTCCGCTGAACCGGGCCCGGCATCGGGAAATGGATCATGGTTTGAAAGCGGCGGCTGAAAGCTTCATCGACATTCGCCTTAAGATTGGTGGCGAGTATCACCACGCCCGGAAAATCCTCAACCCGCTGCAGCAGGTACGATACCTCCTGGTTGGCATACCGGTCGTTTGAGCTGCTGGTTTGCGTCCGCTTGCCGAAAAGGGCGTCAGCTTCGTCAAAAAATAATATCCATCGTTTATTTTCGGCCTGGTCGAAAATATTGGCCAGGTTCTTTTCGGTCTCTCCGATGTATTTTGAAACCACCATCGAAAGGTCGATCCGGTAAACATCCAGCCCGGTGGCCTTACCCAGCAGGCTTGCCGTGAGGGTTTTACCAGTACCCGGCGGCCCGTAAAACAATGCTCTGAACCCCGGTTTTATTTTCCCGCGCATACCCCATTCATTAAGCAGGGTGTCGCCATACGTTATCCAGTCCTGTATTTCATCGATCTCTTTCATGGTATCCTCTTCCAGCACCAGGTCGGTCCAGTCCAGCGCGGTGGATATTCGCTTCGCCGGGAAGTTAATGCTGTAATCGGGCCGGTGTGCCGCGCCTGAGGTAAACAGTGCCAGGTATTCTGCCGAAATGCGCAGCACGCCGCTCAACAGCGGTTCGCCCGCCTGCGTGTTCTCCAGTTTGAGGATATTGAACTTATGGAAAAAATGGTCCTCGCCAAAAACGTCGAACAGGTTAAAACGCTGATACAGGTCATTGGGCGCCAGCACAAAAGCCGCTGTTTCGCCCGTTGGGATAAAACCGTTGTGATTCTGGCCCCTTACCCCGCCAAATTCGGTAAAGGCACGATCGTAATCGGCGTTTTTCCTGAAAAACACATCCAGCAAATGCGGCTGTATATGCGGAGCAAGCGCCATGAGCAAGATCACCCGCTCAGCGAAATTCACGTGGTAATGTTCCACTATCCGGCTGAACAATGATGTTTTATTCACCACCGCGGGCGCCGGCACCGCCGTTATGCTTTCAAATGCACAAGGCTGCTGCCAGTATAGCAGCATCCTAGTGTCTATCACCCGTGACAGCCACTGTATTTGAACAGTAAGCTCTTCCGCGTTCTCTTTAATCAGGCTCATGTCCATTCAACATATAAGAAGTTATCCATCCACGGCGTTTTGATCATGCCGATAGTCCAGGGTAAGGTCTGCAGTAATACGTCATATCCGCGTTGCTCCACACGCAGGTTCCAGGCCTCGTCTTTGTAAACAAGCGCGCCGTTGCGCCGCAGAAATGATGCCCTGAAGCCCTCTATACTGGTATTTTTCAATTTTTCCCAGCTGTTCAGCACCGCTTTAAGCATTTCGTCCGATACTTCCAGTTCATGTTCGGTGATGTCGATGTCCAGCGGCAGAGGTTCCTCAACCGGCAGGTTGCACAATATTTTATTCAGCACCAGCTCATGCTCGGGATACCCTATACTGCCGGTGACCAGGTATTGCAGCAGGTGTACGGCCCGCAATTGCTTTTCCGGATCGATAAACTTGCCGGCCTGCACCAAGCCAAGCCGAACTAAATAAACCGGCAGAAACGGGGCGAGCAATACCAGGCCCGCATTGGCGATATAAATTGCATTCTTGTCGTCAGCCAGCAGGTCCCTGCCCTGTTGTTTTTCGGCCGCTTCAGCCTGTTTGCGGCTTTTGTCAAGCTCTTCTTTCAATTGTCTCTCCAATTTTTTCCGGCTAACGGGCTGTTCGGACAAGGTAGCGCTCTGCTTCGCAATTTCAGCGGCCCTGCTCAGCAGTTTTTCCGCGGCTATGCGGCCTTCCTGTAGCTTTTGATGCGTCTGCAATTGACCGGCGACCTGCGGCAGCCACTTGATAGGTGCGTTTTTGCGGTCGGGAACGGCCCGGGTAATGGCGTCTGACACCTGGTGATACAACGCATTATTCCGCGATGAAAGAAATGCGAACAAAGCTTTCAGATAGTCGGCCCGGCTGCTGATCGCGATGTGGCCGCCCAGCACCATCAGGTTAAATTCGGTCATCAAACGGCCCAGCTCATCCCGCAACAGCGTATCTGTCAGGGAAGTTTTGATAAACCGCTGAAACTGCGAAAGCCAGCTAACCTCTTCCCTGCCGCCAAATGCGCCGGGGTGCATGATCGCCATTTCGGCCACGGCAGCCTCACTGAAATGGGCAGCGATATGTTTAACAATCCCCGGCCGTTTCAGCAGTGCCAGTATAAGATCGCCGTGCCGGTGCAAAGCGGCAGTATAGGACGCCATCAGGTCGGCCATTCGTGCAGCCCGTGCAGTTCCGGCGGCTGAGATCTCCTCAATGTAAGTAATGACGTCAGCCTCGGCGTAGGGATTAAGCAGGTTGACGATACGATCATCGGCAACCGTTTCGGGCGCCGAAATACTGTCGTGCAGCATCATCCTTGCAGCCGTGTGATGCCCCGTTTTTCCCAGCAATTGTTCCAACGCTGCCGGCTTTTCGTAATAAAGCAGCGTCAATAAGTATCTCAGTACCTCGCGGATGTCATAGCGCTGAAGATAAGCCTGCAATTCGCCGTTGGTCAAAAAGTCACTGAGCAGTTTCAGCACATAACCGGCGTGCCCGTCTTTCGATGCATGACCTTGCTCGTGTGCAACGATCACTTTGCCAATATCCGAAGCCGGCAGCAAACTGCCGCCCGGGGCCGATAGCTGAGCCTCAGCTGCCCTTTCAAGTAACTGTCTCAAATTCGCCGCTTTACCGCTGCTGAAATGCGATAGCAATTGTTTTACCTTCGCTTCGGTTAGTTCACGGTCTGTAACCCTGATCCGGCCCGGCTGTTTTCGGTTTGCCAGGAAATAATCAAGCAGCCGCAACAGCGCATGCGGCTCGTATCTGTCTTGTTCATCTCCCGACAGGAACAGCCATTCGATCTGCAAATACTGATCGCTGCCTGCTACCGGCGGCAGGCCGCGAAAATGCCTCGCAACCAAGAACTTATCCAGCACCCTTTTGTAATCCGGTCTTTTGGCCGCTATGAGTACCTTCCGCAATGAACCCATCAGCGCCGGTATTGCAACGGCGCTGCGATCCGCTATATGATCTAACGCGGCTTGTAAAAACCGCTGCTGATCGAATGTTCGGTATTGGCCGCCGATCAGGACATCCCATACTATCCGCAGCAGATCATTGCCCGCGCTCAGCAGGTCAGCCGGTATCTCATCGCCGCCGGTTATGATCGCCGTAAGGAAAAACTCATACCATTCGGCAGCTTTGTTTCCCTGGGGGTAAAGTTCGAAAAGGCTTACGGTCAGCTCAAACGGCACCTGGTATATTACCCGTTGCTGCATTTTTGCCGATGAACCGGCGAATTCTAAAAGCAATGCCGCGTCGCCCGGACTGGCAGCGAGCAGTTCATTGAACATCGCGGCGGCGTCCCAACTGAAATATTCGCCCGCCCACCAGGGAATATTTCCATAGCTGAGCCAGTGTAGCAGAACATCTTTAATTAAAATACCCTTACGAGCCCGGTCAATATCTTCTGTTTCGGCTGGCGGATTGTCTTTTTCGCCAGTAACGGCGTTGCCCGCGGGTATCGATTGACTTTCCCTATCTTCTTTGATCAGTTCTGTAAGCAACTTAAAAAGAGGAACATGCAGGGTGCTGTCCTGGTGCTGCTGACCGATGCTTTGGAAAAAATAGGCCAGTATATCCGAATACGCGACGTTATAATTTTGAGCAAGCGCCCTGATGTTACTGGCCAGGAACATGCGTTCGTTGAACTCAGAGCCCCGGCGTTCGAGCAGAAATTTGAAAACCAGGTCCCACACCGTCTTTCGGAAGCCGATATTCCCTGTTTGAACGGTAGCCTTTTTAACGTGCAGGCTCTGCACTTCATCCACATAATTGATAATAAACGGCGCTCCGGCAGGCTCAAGCGCACGTACCACGGCTACGACCGCTTCATCGGCGAACGTACCAGTAATACGCATCCGCACCTGCTCATTATGGCCGATATCGGCGATCATCCTGCCAAAAGTTTCGGGTATGGCGCTTGTCAATCCCAGCAGCAATTGCAT
>JAFDZL010000514.1 GCA_018266935.1 Bacteroidota bacterium
CCAAAACAGCTTTGCAAAAAATGCGGGCCGTAGCCGGGGCTGTATAACTCAATTATCTTTCACCAAACGAAGCGGGCCGCGATCGCCGTCAATGAGCACCAGGCCGAGATAGATGAACGGCTGCCCGTCGGGCCCGGGGCCGATGGTAAAGGCCGCGTCGGGTTCGGCTCCTGGGGAGAATGAATGCAGAAAAGATGCGCCGTTGCCCGTACCATAAATAGCGCCGAGGTGATAAAAGCCGGTGGGCAGTGCGTTGAATTTGGAATAATTATTACCGCCGCCCTCAGACCATCCGTTTTCGGCCATCAACGAATGAGCCACGCTTAATCCGGCGGTATAGCTACCATCGCTCCCCTGTGTCGCCCCGCGCGCGATCAGCATCTTTATGTAATCGTCATAGGTGGGTACGCGCCAGCCGGCCGGCAAGGTGATTTGTGCTGCTTCAGCGGGAGAATACAGCTTCCCGTCGAGGGTTGTCTGCAACACATTGCCGGTGTTGAAAAGCCCTCCGGGACCGTTATAGTTTATCGCCGTCCAACTTTGGCTGCCGATCGTTACAACGGGGTACTTATCGCCCATGATGGTTACGGTCGTCGTATCGGCGCGTAAACTCACCGGGGCGATATTGGATTTTTTTGTGCACGACGCCAGTACGGCGATCGAAATAACGACCAGTAACAGGATCTTCTTCATATCAGTTACAACTGGTTATTACAGCGGTTACTATTTGAGCGATAGTAAATACTAATTTATAAAGAAAATAGTTGCTGACGAGCAAGTTTTGTGAAAAAGTTTGAAGATAAAGTGCTTGGTCGCCAATTTGCACATATGCATATCCGCACATCCGCACATTAACCCTATCTTTGCCCCCTATGACCGACCACCAGGTGCATGCCCTGCCCAATGGCATACGCATTTTACTAAAGCACTCGCCTTCACCTATTACGCATTGCTGTTTCGTGGTGAATGCCGGTTCGCGCGATGAGCCCGAAGGCAAAGAGGGCCTGGCGCATTTCATCGAGCACCTGCTGTTCAAGGAAACGGAAAAACGCAACACCAGCCAGATCCTCAACCGGCTGGAGCTTGTCGGCGCCGACCTGAACGCTTATACCACCAAGGAATATACCTGCGTACATGCCTCGCTCCTAAGACAGCATTTGGAGCGAACAATCGACCTGTTCGAGGATATACTTTTTCATTCCACATTTCCGCAGGAGGAACTGGAAAAAGAGCGCGGCGTTATCCTGGATGAGATCGCCTCGTACCTCGATCAGCCGGAAGAAGCCATACAGGACGATTTTGAAGAAATGCTGTTCAGCGGACACCCGCTTGGGAAAAATATACTGGGCACTAAGGAAAGTGTGTCAGCGTTGAGCCGCACAGACATACACCATTTTATTTCGGTGAATTACAACACGCACGAGATGGTTTTTGCCGTCATTGGCGACCACCAACCGGAAAAGGTTATCAAACTTGCTGAAAAGTATTTCGGGCACATACCTGAAAATCATAAGCCAAAGAAACGCCACAAGCCTCATGCTGTTGTGGCGCAAAAACTGATGGTCGAGCGGCCCATCGCGCAAACGCATTGCATCATTGGCAACCGCGCATACCCGGCGGCGCATCGCCATAAAACCGGTTTGCTTTTGCTCAACAACCTGCTCGGCGGCATAGGCATGAGCAACCGCCTGAACCTGGAGATCCGTGAAAAATACGGCATCGCCTACACCATCGAGTCGACCTATGTACCGCTATCGGATACGGGTATTTTTTCGATCTATTTCGGCACCGATGTCGAAAAGGCTGCCAAAGCCGAGAAATTAGTTCATAAAGAATTGAAAAAATTGCGCGACAACAAGCTCGGGACGCTGCAGCTGCACCAGGCCAAACAGAAGTTCACCGGGCAGATCGCTTTAGCCGAAGAGAACCGCATTGGGCTTGTTATTTCAATGGCCAAAAGCCTGCTCGATTTCAATTATGTGGATACGTTAGCTGAAATATTCGCGAAGATCGACGCCGTTACGTCAGAACAATTATTGGAGATCAGCAACGAAATATTTGACGCCGGCCTGACCACCCTGGTCTTTGAGCCTAAAGGTTAAGTTTCGCACCTTTTTGAGCCTACGCAATAAACCCGTAACTTTGCAGGATGAAGCTGCCCATCATCGCATACGGAGATCCTGTTTTAAAGAAAAAAGCTACAGCTATCGAACCTGCCGAATATCCGCAGATAGGGCAAATAATTGCCGATATGTTCGAGACCATGTACGGCGCGCGCGGCGTTGGGCTGGCCGCTCCGCAGGTGGGTTTATCCATGCGCCTTTTTGTGGTTGACGCAACGCCGTTTGATGATGACGAACCGGAACTGAAAGACTTTAAAAAAGTTTTCATCAATGCCCAGGTGCTGGAAGAAACGGGCGAGGAATGGGCGTTCAACGAGGGCTGCCTCAGCATTCCCGATATCCGCGAGGATGTGTTCCGCTGCCCGGTGATTCGCATATCCTATTACGACGAAAACTGGCATCATCACGAGGAAACCTTTAAGGGCATGGCCGCGCGCATTATACAGCACGAATACGACCATATCGAGGGCAAGCTCTTCACCGACAGGTTAAGCCCGCTCCGCAAGCGCCTCATTGAAAAGAAACTGAACGATATTTCGAAAGGTATCGTAGATGTGGATTATAAGATGAAGTTTCCGGCGCAGAAAAAAGGAAGATAGTTAGATGTCAGAAGTCTGAGTTCTGAGGTCAGATATTTGCCTTAAAATTTAAAAAACTTTTCTCTAATTTCTGATCGCAGACCTCCGACCTCGGAATCAATTTCCGGAAGCACGGCTCTTATCCCCGGCCGCGATTTGATTGATGAAGGTTCCCCAGGCTATTGGATTCAGCAGCGGGTTAACGGTCGAATGTGCATTCACCTGGTTGAAGTGTTCATTTTGCGCCCAGGCCGACTGTATTTCTTCCCCGTCACGCGGTAAGGTGTTCAGCAAGGTTGCTACTGCGATGTGCTCGATATTTTTGCGCGCAATTTCCAGGTCGTCATCGGCTATTTTCATCGTCAGGAAATCCTTCCTGAACTCATCCGTTGTCGCCCACGGAAATACCCTGAACGTCGGCAGGTTGATGATTTGCGGTTTTATTTTTACAACGGCGGTATAGCTTTTATTGGGCACATTGGCCGGGATCACCACCTTTACAGGCGCGAAACCGATGCTGGTGAACACCAGTGTATCCTGTTCATGCACCACGAAGGAGAAGTAGCCATTATAGCCTGATATAAATACCTGGTTGTGGTAGCTGGGGTTGGTTATGGTAACGTAAGGTACTACTTCTTTCGCACTGTCGGCGTTAAAGACCATGCCGCTGAATTGCACCAAAGGCTTTTCCTGCTGCTGCGCAAACGCGCCTGCCGCAGTGAATAGGAAGAGTATGCCGATAAGGTACTTCATGCTTTGTTTATCACTATTTTATACCTGTGTGCGAAAAAATGGTTTCAAAAATACGTAAACAAAAATAATTTATTACCGCAAACCCTGTAACAATTTAACAATACTTAACACTATCTCAGGTTTGCCGGGAGCACTGCGTTAGGATCGTCAATATCCGTCAGGTTCAGAGCTTCGACGCCGGTAATTTCGGGGACAGCCTTTTTTATGGCTTCCTCTATACCGGCTTTCAATGTCATAATACTCATCGGGCACGATCCGCATGCGCCTAATAATTTCAATTTCACTACTTTTTCGGGCGTAATCTCCTCGACCGATACGTTACCGCCATCTGTTTCCAGGTAGGGGCGAATCGTATCCAAAGCCGCTTCCACTTGTTCCTTTAAACTCATTTCTGCCTGATTTCTAAGTAAAATTACTAATTATTTGCCACATTTTTTTCAAACGCCGCCGCGTTGTTAATAGCCACCTGCTGCGCCACGCGGCTCGCCATATCCTCAAAAGCCTTGCTCATCGGGTTGTCACTATCCAAAATTACCGGGCGGCCTGCATCACCCGATTCGCTGATGCTTTTCACCAAAGGTATTTCGCCCAGGAAAGGCACATCCAATTGTACGGCTAATTTCTGACCGCCGCCCTGGCCGAAGATATAATACCGGTTCTCAGGCAGTTCGGCCGGGGTAAAGTAGCTCATATTTTCCACGATACCCAGCAAAGGCACATTGATCGCATTCATCATAAACATGCCGATTCCTTTTTTGGCGTCAGCTAACGCTACGTTCTGCGGCGTAGTGACAACAACTGCCCCTGCAACGGGGAAGCTTTGTGTAACCGTGATATGAATATCTCCCGTTCCCGGAGGCAAGTCAACTACCAAATAGTCCAGTTCGCCCCAGTCGGCATCGTTGAACAATTGTTTAACCGCGGTCGAAACCATCGGTCCGCGCCAGGGCACCGGCTGGTTGGGGTCGGTAAAGAAACCTATGGACAATAACTTGATACCATATTTTTCTATCGGCTCGATGCGCGTTTTGCCGTCCGCCTGGCTGGCTCTTGGCTTCGCGCTTTCCAGGCCGAACATGATCGGGATCGAAGGCCCGTAAATATCCGCGTCGATCAAACCCACCTTAGCGCCGGCCTGCGCCAGGCCCAGTGCCAGGTTTACTGCTACGGTCGATTTGCCTACACCGCCCTTGCCCGACGCCACAACGACAATATTTTTCACATTCGGCAAGCCCGCGTCCTTTTGCGTGGTCACCCGCGAGGTCATGTTGATATGAACCTCGATATCTTTGGCGATGAAATGATGGATGGCGTTCCGGCAAGCATTTTCGATCATCGATTTCAGCGGACAAGCAGGCGTAGTAAGCACCACAGAAAAGCTCAACTTGTTGCCGTCGATATTGATGTCGTGGATCATGTTCAGGGTGACCAGGTCCTTTTTCAGGTCGGGGTCCTCCACATTGCCGAGGGCCTGCAATACCTGTTCGCGCGAGAAATTTGCCATAAGCACAAATTTATGCAAACATGCTGTAACTAATGTCATTGGATTGATAAAATGAATTTAGCCCAAACCTCAGCGCCGGGGAAACATTTTACTCATAGCGGCGTTTGTATCGGATGAGATTTAGTTTAGCTTTGGGTTTAATTTTCTGATGCATCGCCTTAAGTCCAGATATATCCGCATTGCGGGGATCATTATACTTTCTCTTATCGTCATTTTCGCCGTGGTAGGCTATATCGCCTATACTAAGCGCGAGGCTATCCTGACCAAAGAGATCAGCAAGGCTATTGCTAAGGCCAAAGCGGATTATAATCTCGATGTGAAGATCGGTTCAGCCAAATTCACCGGCTTGTCCACGGTTTCATTTGCCAATATCACGGTCGTTCCATACCAACGCGACAGCCTTTTAAGTATTAAGCGCTTAGACGTTACGGTCAGATTAATGCCGCTTGTTTACGGCGACGTGAAACTGTCCGATATACTGCTGGATGACGCACACCTGAACCTGACAAGCATCAACCATGTGCGGAATTTCGATTTCCTGTTCCACAAGAAGAAGGACACAACGGTTAAAACCAAAGTCGATCTGTCGGACGTGGCTTACAACCTCGCAAACCAGGTGCTATACAAGATACCCGATAATCTCAATCTCAAAAATTTCCTGGTCACTTTCAGGGACGACAGCGCCTCGGTGAAGCTGCTGACTCAAAACGCGCAGATCAAAAGCGGAAGATTAAGTTCCACCATCAATGTCGATGACGGCAAGGCTACCTGGCACGTTGGGGGCATCATGGACCCTTCGGACAAGCATATCGAGATGAGCCTTTATGCTGACGGAAAGAAAGTAGAATTGCCGATGCTGGAGCAGCGCTTTCACCTTAAAGTGAATTTCGATACCGTAACTACCCGGTTGCAAAAGGTGGAGAACAGCGGCGGGATCACTAAATTCTATGGTTACTGGTCGGTCAGGAACTTGCTGATCAATCATGCGAAGCTGGCGTCGAACGACATCATCGTGCCCAGCGGTTCTATTGACGCCAATATGTTCGTCGGCAAAAACTATGTTTCACTCGACAGCTCGTCAGTGATCCATTTACGGAAGATCACCGCAACGCCATACCTCAAGTACCAGCTTAACCCGGTTAAAATGTACACTGTGAAGGTGCGTACCGACTGGGTGAACGCGCAGGATATGTTCGATTCCTTCCCCGATGGCATGTTCGAATCGCTTACCGGCATACAGGTAACAGGAAAGCTGAAATATCATTTACACCTGTTCCTGGACACGTCGAACCCCGACCAGGTACAGTTTGAATCGGCAATGGATAAACAGGGCTTCGACATCAAAAAATATGGAAAGATAAACCTGGGCAAGCTCAATTCCGAATTCGTTTACACCCCTTACGAATACGGCAAACCCATGCCTTCGCGCATCATCGGCCCCGAAAACCCTGATTTTACACCGCTGAACGAAATATCGCCAAATGTACGTTACGCCTGTATGACATCGGAGGATCCATCGTTCTATACGAATCATGGTTTTGTGATCGAATCCATCCGCAGGTCGATCGCTACCGATTTTAAAAAGAAGCAATTCAAGCGTGGGGGCAGCACCATTTCCATGCAGCTCATCAAAAATGCGTTCCTGAGCCGCGAAAAGACCCTGGCCCGCAAAATAGAAGAGATCATGATCGTGTGGCTGATAGAAAACGACAACATCATGAGCAAGGACCGCATGCTCGAAGTATATTTCAATATCGCACAATGGGGCAATAATGTCTATGGCATTGGCGAAGCGGCGCATTATTATTTCGGTAAATCGCCGTCTGACCTTACCCTGGGCGAAGGCATTTATCTTGCAAGCATTCTGCCGCACCCGCGCACCGGCCTCTACTCTTTCGAACCTGATGGTACGCTGCGCCCGAGCCTTGTCAATTACTATAAACTGATCGGCAATCTGATGGCCAACCACGGTTGGACCACGCCTGACAGCACGGGGTATGGCTACTCAGATGTTCGGCTGAAGGAAAGTTTGCGGCAGGAAGTGGCGCCGGTACCGTCTTCAGTGGCTGACAGCCTGATCCGCAAATCAGCCGAGGATGAGGACGACGATAGCCCGGTTTACCAGGCGCCGCCGGCCAGGTTGCAGGTCGAACCGGAGAAGAAGCCCACTTTCATTCAGCGGCTCTTTGGTAAGAAGGACACCACCAAAAAAACCGAACAGTTTGATATAGACACGGCGGGCAAAACCAAAAAACAGATCCGCCAGGAAAAGCGCGCGCTTAAAAAACTTGAAAAGGAGCGCGAAAAAGAACTTCACGATAAGGGCCTGGAATAGGCCTATCCTCCCGACGATTTCCTGATAAAGAGTTTCGATTTCAAAACGATATGTTTTCGGGGCACCACCTGGCCCTTTTTTTCAAGTGCATCGAATAAAAGCGTGGCTGCCTTGATGCCCATTTCGTAAGCCGGCTGGGTAACCGTTGACAAGGGCGGATTAAGCAATGGGGCTATCTGCAGGCTCGAAAAGCTCACGATCTTCAGGTCATTCGGAATCGCGATATTCATGTCGTTGCAGACGGATAAAGTAGCGAAGGCCAAACGTTCAACCGAACTGAAGATACCGTCGGGCTTAATGTCTTCCAGCACTTGCTTGATAATGGAATAATTTATCTTTTCGTCCTGGCTGCAATCGATCACCAGGTCGTCATCGAAAGCGATGCCGTGCTTTTCCAGTGCATCGACATAGCCCTGCATACGCACTTTACCGATGGATATGCTTTTGTTCACCACTAAGTAAGCTATCCTTTTGCAGCCCGTATGTATCAGGTGCTCGGTCGCTTCAAAGCTGGCTTCGTAGTCGTTGGTGGTGACTTTGGATACGTCGATATCTTCATAAACACGGTCGAAGAACACTACCGGGATATTTTTCTGAGCCAGCGCCCGCATATAATTGTGGTCGTTCGCCTCACCGGACACCGACATAATGATGCCATCGGCTTTGCCATTGTTCAGGTAATTTACAAATGATACTTCCTTCTCGAAAACATCGTCCGTACGGTAAAGCAGGATGTAAAAGCCTTTTTTACGGGCAACTTCTTCGATACCGTTAATGGCCTGTGCAAAGAAATCATTGACAATTTCCGGTACGATCACCGCCAGGGTTTTGCTTTTTTTGTCGCGCAGGTTACTGGCGTAATGGTTAGGTAAAAAATTATGCTTTTTGGCGTAGTCGAGTATCCTGTCCCTGGTGTCCTTGTTAATGTCTGTACTCCCGTTGAAAGCCCTTGATATAGTTGACGTAGAAATGCCCAGTTTTTTGGCCAGGGTTTTAATGGTGATATGATCCATTTGTATTGCTAAAGCGTTGTGCTAACCCCAAATGTAACAAATCCCTTACATTTGACACAATCGATTGAAGTAATCTTATTCCTCGTAGAGCACATACGCGCTCGTTGCGGCTATGTTTATTTCGCCGGGTCCTATAGGCTTGATTCCCTTTTCGTTTACCGTGCTGCCGTTAACCGCCATTTTCCAGTCCCCCTTCGGGATAATTATCTTTTTATCTGACTGATTGCCGTTAAAAATGACAATGATATTTTTCCACGGATCGCCGTTGGCATTGTTGTTCAGTTGGTACGCTATAACACCGGGATCGCCGCTGTCCATAAAATGCAAATGTGCGCGAACCATTTCTGCCGATGGCATCCGGAAGGCGGGGTGATGCTTGCGCAGCGCGATCAATCCTTTGTAGTAATTAAATACCGCTTTGTATTTGGTCTTGCGGCTCCAGTCTAATGCATTGATTGAATCCGGGCTCTCAAAGGAATTGGCCACGCCATGCTTGGTGCGCAGCATTTCGGCGCCGGCGTGAAGGAAGGCTACCCCTTGCGAGGTCAGTACAATGGCATTGCTCAGTTTGTCCATCTTGATCAGGTCAGCTTCCGAAGCATTCAGATTGGATATTTTGAGCCGGTCCCATAGCGTATTATCATCGTGGCACGAGGCATAGTTAATCGTTTGGTACGGCTCGGCCGCCCATGGTGCTTTGGAATAGTTCACTTTGTTGTAATCTACCTGAGAGTGTTCCACCGACCCCACGATGCCGAACTTCACGCTTTCGGCCAGGTCGCTTTGCCCGCTCACAAATCCTTTTGATTTCACATCGCTCCATCCGCCGTGGATGCCGTCGCGCAGGTCGTCGTTAAACACTGCTATCTTATTCAGCTTCGCAGCGTTCTTTTTCACGGCGCGCTGATCCTCAGGCAGCGGGGTGTTACCCGCCGTCCAGCCTTCGCCATAAATAAAAATCGTCGGGTCTATCTTATGCAGCGCGGCACTGATGTCATTCATCGTTTTGACATCGTGGATACCCATCAGGTCAAATCGAAACCCGTCCAGGTGGTACTCTTTCGCCCAATAGCAAACCGATGCGATCATGAACTTGCGCATCATCGGCCGTTCCGAAGCGGTTTCGTTGCCGCAGCCGGTGCCGTTGGAGTAGGCCCCTTTATCCGTGTGCCGATAAAAATATCCCGGAACGAACTGGTTAAAATTAGACGATGTGTCGGACGTATGGTTATAAACCACATCGAGTATTACACGCAGACCGCTGGCATGCAGCTTTTGCACCATTTCCTTGAATTCTTTTATCCGCACGTTTCCATCGTAAGGATTAGTCGAATAGCTCCCTTCTGGAACATTGTAGTTCAGCGGATCGTAGCCCCAGTTGTATTTGGCGCCAGGGTTTGTTTCGTCAACCGAATTGTAATCGAACGATGGCAGCAAGTGGACATGTGTAACCCCGAGCGACCTGATATGATCCAGCCCCGTGGGTGCCCCCTCCGGGTTTTTGGTGCCGGTCTCCGTGAGCCCTAAAAATTTGCCCTTGTGTTTGATGCCTGAATTCGGATTCGCCGAAAGATCGCGCACATGCAGTTCATAGATCACGATATCCGTGAAGTTCTTTAGTACAGGTTTCTTGTCGCCTGCCCAGCCGGCCGGGTTTGTTGACTGCAGATCGACCACCATGCCGCGTTTGCCGTTCACGCCTACCACTTTCGCATAAACATCCGGGCGCTCCTTCAGCCAGCGCCCGTTGATCTGCGCCTGGAAGGTGTAGTACAGGTTTTTCAGGTTGCCTTTTACGGTCTTTTTCCAGGCGCCGTCCGTTGCTTTTTCCAGTGTCAAGACATGCAGCGCCTTACCGCCGTCGCCGGCAGCGTAAAGGCGTAATTTAACTGCCGTCGCGCTCGGCGACCATATTTTAAAAGTAGTTTGCGCAGGCGACCAGCTAACGCCGAGATCGTTCCCGGAATAGACCGGATAATTATCATACGTCTGCGCTTTAGCAGCTGGTTTGAATGAAACTGACAAAACAAGTATAAATATCGATGCTAAAATAGCTTTTAGGTTCATGGTGTTTGCTTGAGGCTATAAATGTAACGAAATATGGCATGCGCGGGGCCTGGTAAAACAATTTTGCCATTTTACGCATTTACACATTACTATCTATGCAGCACCGATGAAACCCCTGAAATATTTGATCGTCAGCCTGTTCCTTATTATTATTTGCCCAACCCGTTCCGGGGCATTTTCTGTATATGCACACCTGGCAATAGTTGATGTGGCATGGACAAAATCCATCGTGCCCCTGCTGAAGGCTAAGTTCCCGAACGCGACCGAAAACGAACTGCGTATTGCCCATTCCTATGCTTACGGCGGCAGCCTGATGCCCGATATGGGCTATTTTCCTTTCGGCAGTGTTTACTTTACCAACCTGGTGCACTACGTGCGCACCGGCGATTTTATGGAGAACCTGGTCAATGAGTCGCAGAATATCAATGAATATGCCTTTGCGCTTGGCGCCATATCGCACTACATCACGGATGAGTACGGTCATTCGTTGGCGACCAACATCGCCGAGCCTATGGTTTATCCTAAGATCGAACAAGAGTACGGCAAGACGGTGACCTACGAGGAGGCCCCGATCTATCACAGCCGTATGGAGTTCGGTTTTGACGTGCTGCAAATTGCCCGGGGCAATTATGCCTCGCAGGCTTATCACGATTTCGTGGGCTTTAATGTCGCCAAACCCGTTTTGGAACGCGCCTTTATGATCACCTACGGCGAAAACCTGGATAGTGTATTTCATGGCAAGCTCGATCTGAATATATCAACCTTCCGATGGTCGGTAAAAAGTCTCCTGCCCGGGTTAACGCGCACGGCCTGGCAAATGAAGAAAGGTGATATAAGGAAAGCAGAACCCGGAATGACGGCAAGAAAATTTCATTTCCATATAAAACGGCGTGAATATTACGCTCTATATGGCCTCAACCGCGAAAAACCAAACCTGCGCACAAGGATTACCGCATTTATAATCCGCATAGCGCCGAAAATAGGGCCCTTGCGCGCGCTTAAATTTCAGCCGCCTACCGGCGAGGCGGAAAGACTTTTTGTTAAAGCCTTTGACGCCAGTTCCGCACATTTTGCCATCATTATCAATGAGTTGAATGAAGGGCGCGACCCGCAATTGGCGGACATGGATTTTGACACAGGCAAACCGACCACATTCGGCGAATATGGCCTCGCCGACCAAACCTACAGTCAACTGGTGATCGGCCTGGATAATGATAAATTCTCTGACATGACCGGCCACCTGAAACAGCATCTCGAAGCTTTTTATAGCAAGGCCGACAGCAGCGCTAATCCACCGAAAAATCTATATGACTGGAAGAAAACGAATTACGCGTTACAGGAACTGAAAAACGCGAAACCGGTTCCCTTCGATCAGTTGAAGCTGCCTGCTGACACGACCAAAACGACCATAAAGTCGAGCCGATAATTTATATCTTTAAAAAATCATTGCTTTTGATCATGAAGATAATTCGCGCAATGCTCGCTGTGGCATTGGTCTTTTTAGGGGCGAACTTATACGCTCAGGCTCCCGCAAACGCGGTGATTTTTCACATCACCTCGTCGCACACCTCGTTCCCCGACACAGGCAGGGCGAAGGGGCATATGTATGACAAAGTATTATACACTCAGGCCGAACATTATAACGACAGCACCGTGCTGATCATTGCGCCTAAGGGCCTGGACGCCAAAAAGAAGGTTGACCTTATCTTCTGGTTCCATGGCTGGCGGAATAACATCGATACCGCCGCCGTACATTACCAGCTGACCCGGCAGTTTCTGGCTTCGGGCCTGAACGCTGTGCTGGTTTTAGCCGAAACTACCAAGGATGCTCCGGATAGCTACGGCGGGAAACTTGAAAATACCGGCATATTTAAAGCGTTAGTTGGAGACGTACTGAACGGCCTGCGTTCGCAGCATTTGATCACCAAAAATTGCGAAGCCGGGCATATTTTATTGGCCGGGCACAGCGGAGCGTATAGGGTAATGGCACGGATCATCCAAAACGGGCAAATGGAGATCGATGAAACCATACTGTTCGACGCGCTGTACGCTGAAACAGAAAAGTTCATGGCGTGGATAAAGGCCGACAAGGCACATCGTTTCATCGACATTTATACCGATCACGGAGGGACCGACGATGAGACCCGCGGCATGATGAAGCTGCTGGATACCGCGAAGATCGCATACATACAAACCGAAGAAAAGGCAGTAACTCCGAAGGATTTACGGGATAACAGGTTGGTATTCATCCACAGTTTGAACGAGCATGACAAGATCATCGCCAACCCGGATAATTTCCTGCTTTATTTGGATAATGAGCCTTTTTTGGAGAAGCTAAAGAAAAAATAAATCCAATGTCATTTAATTATTAGGCCATCGTCGTTTTCCCCAAATGCTTCCTGATCACGGATAGCAGTTGTTTAGGCTGAAAAGGCTTCAGCACGCAATCCACGAACCCACTGGACAGCAGATCGTTCAGCATGATTTGATCGACCAGTGAGGCTGTAAAAGCAATAGCAGGTATCTCATGCCGCCGGTTCTTTAGTTCAAAAATGGCCTCATAACCGCTCATCACGGGCATTTCCAGGTCCATCAGGATAATATCGAACCCGTTCATGCGGCTTAGCACATCCAGCGCTTCGCGGCCGTTGTAAGCCGGTATCACGTCAGCTCTGAAGCTGTTGAGTATTTTTTTGGCCACCATCATGTTAAGCTGATTGTCCTCAACCAGCAATATTTTCACGCCTTCAAGGTCGTCATCACTCTTTTCCCGGTTCTTAACTGAACCCGTCTCGTTATCAGCATATTTGAATTTAATGCTGAAAGTGAATTTGCTCCCTTTACCTTCTTTGCTGTCGAGGTACAGGATGCTGTCCATCAGCACCAGCAGGCGCTGAACAATGGTAAGCCCCAGGCCGGTCCCGGCAAATTTCTTGGTGTCCTCGTGATAGATCTGCCCGAAACTTTCAAATATTCGTTTCTGATCTGCTTTGGCTATGCCCAGCCCGGTATCTTCCACGCTGAACCCAACTTCCGCAACTTCGTCCGTCTTGTTTTTACAAACCGCCTTGAGTTTCACGCTTCCGCTGTCAGTAAATTTCAGCGCGTTCGAAAACAGGTTGTTAAATATCTGTATCAGGCGCACGTCGTCCGCCATCACCATAATATCCAGGGCCGGGTCGATCTCTGTTTCCAGTTCCACCCCCTTTTCCTGGAAAAGCGCCATAAACGGCATACCTACGTTATCGAGGAGATGTTTCAGGTTCAGCTTCACCGGGTGTATCTCGAGTTTGTCGGCCTCGATCTTGTTGAAATCGAGGATATTGTTCACCTGCTGCAGCATATGGTCCGAGCAGTATTTCAGTATCTGGTAATATTCTTCCTGCTGTGCCAGGTTCTTTTCCTGTCTCAGCAGATTCACCACGCCGATGATGCCGTTCAGCGGCGTTCGCAACTCGTGCCCCATGGTCGCCAGGAAACGCGTCCTCGCTTCGATAGTACGGTTGCTTTGGTCAACCAGCTCATTGATATACTTCTTCTCGAAAAACAGGTAAGCTACCGCGAATACGATTGTGGATGAAATGGCCACAAAGCGGTTCACAAAGGCCAGGTGCCGCATCTGCGTTTCCGAGATATCTTCGAAAGGCTGGATGTTACGCCCTATGATGACGCAAATGCCGAACGACAGGACAATGATGGAAATATAAGTCACCGACTCGCGGTACTGCGCCCGCTTCAGGTCAACAATGATGGGTACGGCCACCAGTATCGGGAAAAAGTAAAGATACTGTTCTGCCTGCAAGCCCTGGACAAATGTAGTCGCTATCAGGAGACTACAAACAATGGAAATAACAAAGATCGTGAGGTTGCCGATATGACCATTATACTTCATCAGCATCACCATCAGCATGGAGAAGCAAAAAGACGCCACAACGATCGACGAGGCGTACAAACCGAGCCAGGAATCGTAGATGGAAAGACCGACACCGGTTAAAAGCGCCGCCAGGCCAAGCTGATAAGTCCTTTTGGAAACATCTTTAATGTCAAAAAAAGGATTAAGGTGCTTGTCTTCCTCTATAAGCCTGTGATATTTATCCGTAACACGCTTCACGATTGGCAACTGGGGGCGATTGCTTACATTTTTGGCCATACCTTTAAACGCAAAAAATGACTTAAAGGTTTGTAGGCTAATAAAATATAAACGATAGATTTTATAGGCTTTTCAGGGTTTCACACCTGTAGTCAGCAAGGCCGAAAGATCGACCGTCGGCTCATCGCCGCCGAAACGTTTGGAAATCTCCTCGTCAAATTTTTTGATGGCGGGCTCAAATGCATGTTCGTTTTTTTCCATCAATTCCCTGCCTAACCTGTGTTTACGCAGCATGGCGTCTATAATGCCGGCCTTTTTGTGCGGACCTGAACGTAGCGCAACCCTTTTCACTTTAATAGCTGTAAATCCCGCATTTTCCATATAGGTTTCCAGTTCTGAGGGGTCGTGCATGGCGAAAGGCGTAAAAAAGCGGCTGGTATCATTCTCATCCGCGAAATGCGGTAAAAGCAGTTCATTCACCAGCAACTTGTAAAGCGGGATATTCAGCGTATCGTCCCAGGTGAAGCATAGGAATTTGCCGCCCGGTTTCAGCACACGGCAAACTTCGCTGAATCCTCTGGCTTTATCGGGCAGGAACATCATCCCAAACTGGCAGATCACCAGATCGAATGAATTACCGGCGAAAGAGAGATTTTGCGCATCCTCCGTCCGGAATTCGATGCCGGCATTGTCAATTTCGCGTTCGGCAATAGCGAGCATATCGCTGCTGAGGTCGGTAGCTACCAGCTTCACCGATGCGGGCAAGGCTTTGCGCAACTGCCGCGTCACACGGCCGGTACCGCAAGCTATTTCTAGAACCGAGCTTATATTCGTTGCATCAATCTTAGAGGCGAGGTACCTGCCGTACGGCTCGAACAAGATAGGGCCGAGGTATTTATCATAATTTTCGGCGTCATCGCCGGTGAATTTGAAGGCTTTTTCGGATGGTTGCATGGGGTAAAGGTAAACCGAATGCCATTGGGCTGTACCCGCCGTGTCAAAAAATGTATCTTTGATTACAAAGCGAGTTATCGGTAATGAAACAGGCTCTTATTTATAGTTTGAAAGTTTGGCTGACAAGCTCCTTATTGACATTTGGCATAACCAGCCTTTTATACTACAAAACGAGTTACCCAAGCCTTGCCTCATTCGGCGCAAGCAGCTGGATTTCGGTAATCATTATGGATTATTGGGAGCATCTAGGACCAGGGTTAGCTGTACTTTGGATAATCATGGCCTTGGTCCTTCAGAGAATAGGTACCGCGTCGCCATTCCTGAGGAAAAGGACAAACCTTTTTCTGCTGGCTGTTGGTCTTATGACCATCTGGCTCATCGTATTTGGTTTACTATTCAGAGAACATAATTACTTTTTACCAGGACCATTCGTCTGGCTGATCTTTACGTCCGGTTTTGGGGTTTCCGTATGGTTGTACCGGCTTAATGGCTCGATAGCTCTTAACAAGCAGGCGTAAAAAATCTAAAACCATCGGTGTTCAACATTTCACCATTTTCTTCTTTTTGCCCAGGGAGCCACGAGCTTCGATCTTTTTGATATAATCCACGGCGAAAGGCACTTTGCAAGCTGTTCCTTCGACATTTACAGTTACAGCGCCGATGCGGTTAGCTGTCGCGATGGCTTCGTCCGTTAACGGAGTGATATATGCTCCAGCTGCAATGATAAAACAGTTCATCGCATACCGAACCCTGTTTTGCGCCGAATGGATATTTTCTTCGATGCGTTTCAGTAATGCTTTCATTGCCATTAAGTCGAGTTCGCTGTCCGGCTTCAATGCGACCCAGTTGCTCAGGGTTGACCACCCTGCCGCCGCGATATGTTCTTCCGGCGAGCCGATCCATTTCATCGCCAGTTCGTAACCCAACTTATTGCCTGCCGCTACCCAGGGCACCGTGTATTCGCTGATATTGTTGGAGATCGCCGCTTTCACCCAGTCTAGCAGGTCGGCTTCGGTCATTTTCGCATCATCGGCTATCAGCCCGGCCAGGTACATGGCATCGGCGTTGCCTGTGGCGTAAAGGTCTTTGGCTAACTGGTAATCGGTCTTAACTTTCTTCTGGATGGTTTTCAGCTGTTCCACCTTCACGCCGAAAAGCGGCTCTTTCACGCCATGGTTCATCAATATTTTCTTGATACCCGGATTGCCCATCGCCTGCAATTCGGTCATAATTTCTGCCGCATTCATATTGCCGCTTGTTTGATTGGTTCTAATTTAATCAAACCTTCACGAAAAAGAAAAGCCGGCGTTTGCCGGCTCGTCATGCATTATCGTGGACTGCACTATTATTGTACCGGAGCCACCGACTGGATATCGGAAACAAACTGGTTGGGCGTTTCATCGGGGAAACCATCCCATGCTTTCAGCACTTTGCCGTTCTCATCCACCAGTAGCGTATAAGGGAACTTCCCCCCGGCATTGTACTGGTCGGCCAGCGCATCGTTCAATTTGACCTGTTCTTTGCTCGGCTGGTTCTTTTTCTGGCGCGGGAAATCGGCACGCACCAAAACCAGGTGATCAGCCGCATAGTTCTCAAACGTCGCCGACTCTAATATTTCTTTCCGAAGCCTGATACACGGAATGCACCAGTCGGAGCCTGAAAAGTTTATCAGGATCAGTTTATGCTCTTTGGCTGCTTCTTGTTTGGCGGCATTAATATCTCCCTGCCAGGTTACGCCGGGCAAAAAAGCCAGCATAAGATATACCATCAATACTTTCATATTTTTTAATTTTTATTTATCATAGCCCTTGTCCCGCCGGTGAGGGGCAGGGGTGGAGCTTATTTAAATCCTAAACTCAACGAAACCACATCCGATGCCAGGCCCGTGGTTTGCGCATAATGCCCATACCTGATCTCCAGGTCGTGAAACCCCTGCATCCCGAACACACCTCTTTGCGGCACTATGCGGAAACCTACGCCATAAAAATTAGCATTGAACTTCGAGTACTCGTAATTGCTGGTGTAGTATGGATCCGTTGGGCTATGTGCTTCATACGGAGCAAAATATCGCGCCGCGGTCTGGTCATAATACCTGTAAAAGGGCGATATGGAAAAGAACGGACTGATCTTTATCGGCACCTCGAGCCCCGCCGTGTTCGACCGTATGCCCCAGCTATCCTCGTAATAACGATAATATGCGCGCAGAATGATATTGTCGCCTAAAAAATAATTCGCGCGGAAGCCCAGCGGTAGCTTAAACCTGTTTGAGGGAAGCTTTTCAATCGTATCCTTGGCCGTATTGAAATATACGCGGTGGAACGGAAGGCTCAGGTAACCGTTTTGGCCCACCACATCGGCCAGGAACATGATCTGCAGGCGCGGACTGATGATCTGCGAATAGCCGAACGATGCGTCGAAAGTAGTTCTCGGGCTTGTCGGGATATTTCGTTTTACACGGTATTCACCGTCGCCGCCCAGTGTGATAGTATTACCGCTTGCTGTGGTAATGATCGTTGTCCCTCCGGAATTGGTGGTCGTCGATTGCGGTACGAACTCCGACGGATAGATCAGGGACACCCTGTCGAAATAGGCCTGCAGCTTAGCGCTAAATTCGCCATTTTTACTGGCCGTTTTCTGTGAAAAGTGAATATCGGCGCCGAGTGAATGATAGTTATATTCACCCGAGTAATACGCGCCAAACCCAAAGGTGTTCCTGAGGCCGGGGTTCTCTACAGTATAGTCAAACGAAGGGTAAAACCTGTCGCCCGTTGTTCGTGACGCGCCGGTTTTGGATACCCAGGCCTGCGATGCGGCAGTATGGTGATCATACCCCATGCCGATCGTAATCGAATTTTTCTTAAAATTAGGATCGCCCCAGGCCAATTTCAGATCAATGCCGTTGGCAAAATCCGTAACATTCTCCGAGCCGATACCTCCCTGTATTGCTGAGTGATCGCCGGTCTGCCAGTAATAGCTAGAAACCAGGTTCACTTCGTCCACATGCAGATCGCGCGGGTCATAAATTCTTCTTTCCTCCTCATTGAGCGGCGTATAAAGGCTGGGCGCCTTTTTACCGCCCAAAGTGTCGGTAGTGGTTTGCGCGTGTACATTTAACCGGCAAATGAGTGCGAATCCGATAACGGACAAATATATTTTCTTCATGATCGCTTACCCATTCCCGTTTAGTTACAACCGCAGCCGCCGCCCGTCTTGCCTGCATTAGCGCCTGACGCAGCCTCGCGGTACGATTCAAAATTCAGTTCGTTTTTCTCAACCTTCCTGTTCCCGAGGGCCATTTCAGCATCATTCAGACGGTTTTTCTGGTATTCTTTCACGTGCACGCAAGAAGTTGTGCCGACGATGAGCAATACGCAACCTGCTATTTTCAATATTCTGGCAGTCATTTTATGGGGTTATTTGATGTTAATATTGTTTGATGTATAAACACGGTCGTCATCATCGATGATCACCGCCTCGATGCTTTTGATCTGGTTGATCATGTCCAGGCCGGTTCGTATGCCCATGATCATCACCGGCGTAGCCATGGCGTCAGCTATTTCGGCGTTGGTGGTAATAATGGTCACGCTCTTAATGCCGGTAACCGGGTACCCCGTGCGCGGATCGATGGTGTGTGAATATTTCTTACCACCGATGATCGCGTATTTTTCATAGTTGCCTGAGGTGGCTACAGCCATTTCGGGAAAACTCATATAGGAAAATACTTCGCCTTTCACATTGGG
This sequence comes from Bacteroidota bacterium, assembly GCA_018266935.1. GTDB lineage: Bacteria > Bacteroidota > Bacteroidia > Sphingobacteriales > Sphingobacteriaceae > Mucilaginibacter. The sequence goes on from JAFDZL010000514.1 coordinate 19,158, forward strand.
ATTGATGATGCCCACCGTCCAGTCGCTGCCGTCGGGCTGTTTCCCCCAGGTGGTCAGGTCGCCCGAAGCATTCACCACGCCGCCTTCCGCGCCCGCTTGCTTCATGATATATTTGGCACGTTCCGCTGCGTACCCTTTTCCTATCCCGCCAAAGCCGATGCGCATTCCTTTTTCTTTCAGGAACACCGTGCATTTTTCCGCGTCGAGCACAACGTTGCGATAGTCTATCAGGCGCACCATTTTCCTGGCCGTTTTCTTATCCGGCAGGGCCGTCATGCTCTGGTCGAAATTCCACAGGCGCTTATCTATAGACCCATAGGTGATATCAAAAGCGCCCTGCGTGATACCCGATATTCTTATCGAACGCTGTATCAGATCGAATGTTTCCCGGCTAACAGCTACCGGCATTATCCCCGCCTGCTGATTTACCTGGTTAGTTTCGCTGTGGTCGCTGAATGTGGTCAGCAGCTTTTCTATCCGCTGTATTTCGGCGATACCCTTGTCGATCATTAGGTCGCCCAAAAATTCGTTGTCAGTTACTACGCTAAGCTCAAAGCGGTTGCCCATCAGCTTGCATTCCCTCTTTACAACAAATTTCTCGCGCAGTGAAACGATCATATTACTTGTTTAAACACTGTTCTAAACGGCAGCGTAACAGCAATATTACAGGCCGATTCTGATTTTAAGATGAAAATATAGGGCTATGAGAAAAGTTTTGAGCAACTAATCACAAAGAAATAGCCCCTTGGTCATGAACCAGGGGGCTTTCCCGCATTTTCTATAACTTTAATTTTTTTGCTTTTTATTTCCTTCCCCGCGCGGCTTGGGCTGCCTGTTACCGCCTCCCCTGTTATTGTGGGGCTGTCCGCCCTGTGCATTGTTAGGCATCCGCTGACTAAGATTGCGCTGCTGACCGGGGTTCCGTACATTGTCAGACGTTCGCTGATTGAAATTATGTTGCCCGTTGCCGGGGTTATTATGCGGAGTAGCGGTAATATGTTCCTGCGAGGTGGTAGCCGGCGCGCCCTTGTTCACCGACGCAAACTGGCTCTTGTTGCTAACAGCGGCCCGCTGGTGCGCCACCTGGTCGGCGGTGGGCCTGAAGTGTTGCTGATGCATTGCTACAGTTTCCTCAGTTGTCGGCCTTGCCGTAACACCGCCCTGGCCGTTAAAGCTCGTGCGGTTTACCACGGTTGTATTGTTGATCACGGTTTTATTCACATAGACATTGCGCACTACTGTGGTATTTACATGTACTACGGCAGTATTGTAGCGGAAAGTGCCCCCATGCCATTCGCCGCCGACAAAGCCTACACCAAAGTAACCGAAACCGTAGTGTATTCCTCCGTAAAACCCTACCGTCGCACCCCAGTAACCGGGGTGGAACCTGTAAATTCCGCCTATGAAGCCCCAATAACCCGGTGTCCATAAAAGGCCGGGGTGCGGTGGAGCAACCCAGACGCCCGGTACCCAGTAGTAATCAGCCGCACTGACACTCCAAGCCCAGTAACCCGGTTGCCACAGGTACCCGTCAACGGGGCATGGCGGCTGGTCATAATCGGGCATAGCCGGCGGGGCGGTCTCTGAGGTTATCTCCTGGTCGGCCTGGTCTTCGTCCAAAGCGTTGGACACGTCATTTGCTAAATCCGACTGATTGGTATTGTTCTTTGCGGAAAGATCGGGAACTGCGGCCTGTATATTGCCGTTGGCCGAAAGGTCGGGCACGGGCCCGCCTGCCTGGTTATTGAACCCTGCATATTGTGCGCAATTGTTCAGGTTAGAAACATTAGGGCCTTCCACGCGGACGGGAGTCCAATTGCCTAAGCGCGGTTCAAAATAGTACAGCGCGTTCTCATCAATATTATAATAGAATGACGCTATGGCGCGTTCGCGGTTAAACTGTATTGCCTGGTAGGTAAGCTGATAGCCATTCATATTTTTCGGATCTATCTGCTTGACCACGATATAAGTGCGGGGCGGCGCCGTTTGCATGATGCGTCTTCCCCTCCCGGTATTGTTTACCAGCTCGATAAAAGCGTCCTTAAAGGCTATCGCAGCATCCGAATTCACCTGCACTTCCTCGCCGGTCTGGTAATTGACAGCGAAAATTTGAGCTGAAGGATAGGTATCAACAACGTTTTGGGCCTTGCTGACACCGAAGACGAACAGCGAAAATAAAATTAGGGCGAGTTTTTTCATTGCAATATGACTGGCTAACTAAAAAAGGGTTTAACCGCTGTAGCGTAAATGTATCGTTTTTTAACAAGCAAAAATATTTACGGGATGACGTACCCCGGCGCATTCGTGCCCACCTTCAAACAATTCTATTTTTCTCCGGTTAATACCATTGTCTGCACAGCAGACATACATCTGCCAAAAAATTGTTTATCCGGACAGCCGAACAGCTCAGGCTTTTCTATGTCTCAAAAACAGCCCGTTTACCTATGAGAACATTGAAATTACCCCTATTGCTATTAGCAACAACCTGCTTTTCTGCATGTTCGAAATTTTCAGAAGGACCGAACCCCAAACCGCAAGGCCCCGCGCTGGTGGTTATCTTGGGCTCATCAACTGCGGCCGGCGACGGCGCCAGCCCGCGCGATTCGGCCTGGGCCTACCGTATCCAGGGCATCGTCAATAAAAACGGTACTAAGGCTACGTTCGTCAATCTGGCCGTAGCAGGGTACACCACTTACCAGGCTATGCCCAACGGTTACCATGTCGCCAACCGGCCGGTGCCGGATACGACCGCCAATATCAGCAAAGCGCTTTCGTTGAAGCCTAAGTTGGTGATCATAAGTTTTCCTTCGAACGATATTGCCGACAACTACACAGGGGCCGAGATCATGCACAATTATTCGGTGATGACACACATGCTCGATTCGGCACGTGTGCAGTACATCGTATTTGGCGACCAACCACGCAACTTCCCAACATACAATCAGCGTTTACGGGAGAAAACTTTGAATGATACCATCAAGAATATATATGCTATTCATGTCAACGACTTCTTCCTGCCATTAAGCACAACAACCTATCTCATTAACCCGATATACTCCGCAGGCGACGGTATCCACCTGAACGACAGCGGGCACGCGCTTATCATGAACGCCACGCTGAAACAGCCAATATTTATGGAAACAGTGCATTAGCGCACTATTATCGGTATTTATGGTTCGGTATTGAAGGAATGCTTTTCTTTTCTCTGCCTGCCAAAACTTCTTCGCGCAGGTTCGCCCTGGGCATGTATTTATAGAAAAAATCTTACCCGAAAAGAAACCTTTTGAGTAAGAATCCCGTTAATCTGCGTCTATAAAAATGCTTATACATCTATAACTTAAACTAAGAACAACAATATCTTACCGATGAAACTACCGAAACTATGCTTTATGCTACTGGCGATAGCGTGCTATTCTTCATGTTCAAAACATACAGAGAACAGTACCGAACCCAAGCCGCAGCCCCATGGCACGGCCCTGGTGGTTATTTTAGGGTCATCAACAGCAGCCGGCGAAGGGGCAAGTCCACTCGATTCGGCCTGGTGCTACCGCATACAGGGTGTAGTGAATAAAGTCGGCGTCAAGGCCCGGTTCATTGACCTGGCTGTTCCGGGATATACTACCTACCATGCCATGCCAAACGGATATTACATGGCCGACCGCCCTGCACCGGACACCAGCGCCAATATCACCAAGGCGCTTTCCCTGAAACCAAGCCTGGTATTATTGAGCTTCCCTTCCAACGATATCGCAGATGCCTGCAGCAATAAAGAGATCATGTACAATTATTCGGTGATCACGCATATGCTCGATTCGGCAAAAGTACAATACATCATATTTAGCGATCAGCCACGAAATTTCTCAGCTTATTATCAACGCTGCAGGGAGAAAACGATGAATGATACGATCAAAAATATTTATTCCGGTCATTTCAACGACTTCTTTGCTCCCCTTAGCACCAGTGATTTTATGATCAACCCTGTATATTCTGCAGGCGATGGGATCCACCTGAACAACAGCGGGCACGCTCTGATCATGAACGCTACGCTGAATCATCCTGTATTTAAAGCAGTGGTGCAATAAGCTGAAAAGCAATGCGCGGGCGGAAGTATCGTTAAACACTGGGTGCGAACCATAAGTTTAACTACCTTTATGCTCATGCTATTTTTTATACATCATCTGGTTTACATCGATCAGGGTTCAGGCAGTTTGCTTTTCCAGGCGTTAATATCCGGATTACTTACCGTGATGGTATTTTTTAAGCGAATAGGCGCCTGGTTCAACTCCAGGTTCAGGCTTAAGAAATAGCACACCAAATTCCAGGAGAATTGATCGCCCCAAACTATGCTTCATACCGTGACCCTGCTGCCCGCGTCGTAAAAAAGCCGGACGGTTGGTACAGGTATGTTTTCAAGGCTTATCAAAAGGAATTCGATTATCTCATGCAATCCGGGCTTTACGCCGAACTTGTTCAAAAAGACCTGATGATCGGTCACGAGGAAGTTGAAATTGACAGCGACGATCCTGCCATTTATAAAATGATACGTCCCGGCCAGATCGCTTTCCAAAGCTATCCTTTTGAATGGTCGTATAACCAATGGCGAAAAGCATTGATCGCTTTGCTCGACATCAATAGCATAGCCTTAAAATACGGCATGATACTAAAGGACGCCACGCCGTATAATTTTTATCTTAACAAAGGAAAAGCGGTCCTGCTCGATACCACGTCGTTCGTCCTGTTTACACCGAATGACCCCTGGGTGGCTTACCGCCAGTTTTGCGAAGAATTTTTAGGTCCGGTTGCGCTGATGCGTTATAATGGCGCCGAATGGGCAAAGTTGACTATGGCCGCTGTACGGGGATTGGGACTGCCATTTATCAGCCGTCAGTTGCCTAAGGCCTCAAGACTTAGTTCAGCCTGTTTATTGCACATTCACCTCCATGCGCGCTATACAGGCAAAAAAGGCAAGGCAAAGAAAGGTTTTACTGCCGAAAAGTTACTGAGCCTGTTCGCTATGCTTCGCTCGTCAGTAAACGCCTGGGATATCCCGTATCGGCATAACGGGCACTGGGATGACTATTATGATCAGGGGGATGTGCCTTATATCATCTCGAAAGAACGAATTTTGATCAGATGGCTTTCGGAGATCAGGCCTGATTCGGTCATTGATCTGGGGACTAATACCGGCCGCTTCGCCTTTTTAGCCGCCAAACATGCAAAACGGGTTATCGGCGTTGACTTTGACGAACACTGCATCGATGTGGCTGAGCATGCGATAGAAAAAGAATCGCTGGCCAATATCACGGTCTTGTCGGCCGATCTCGCACAGCCTTCGCCCGGGCTGGGAGTGATGAATAAAGAATATCCGCCGCTGCTGGAAAGAGGACAATCGGACCTGGCGCTCGCGCTGGCGCTGGTACACCATTTGTGCATCGATATGAATATTTCGCTGGCGCAGGTAGCCGAAATGGTCGCAGCTTTAAGCGAAAAATATGCAATCGTGGAGTTTGTTCCGGAGGCTGATGACCGGGCAGCGCAATTGATAGCTAACCGCGGCGGCGTTTTCACGGGCTACAGCGAGGAATTGTTCATCACCGCGCTCTCGGCTTACTTCGACCAGGTCGAAGAGGTTGAGGTAAGCCCGACCAAACGTAAGTTATACCTGTTTAAAAAGCGCCAATGATGAGCGATGTACTGACATCGGCAAAAAAGGTCAGGGCGCTGATACTGGTCACAAACCTGGTTTATATCGCCTCCCTGCTTTTGAAAATGGCGATATCCAACCCGGCGTATTTCTTCGAAAATGCTTTTCAAACTACCAATCTTTTCTTTTACGCATACATGCTGCTGTCCTGGTTATTGATCAGGAACGACAAACTGTATTTTCTCAGTTCATTCCTGCTCATACTTGATCTGCCGGTTGACCTGAAACCCCAGGTACAAACGTTTTTAACTGCGCAGCTGCATATCGGCAGTCCCTGGCTCGTTTATGGTGTTTTGATCGTTTTACTGGCGTTGCTCGTTTTTATCGTCTTCCGCTACAAAGCGATGGCATATTTACAGGTGTTCCTGCTGTTCTTTTACGGCGTATCGCTTTTGGTTATCGTATTCCAAACCAAAACAATACGAAGCACGGCATTGCATATCGATACGCCCATCGCCAATATTTCCAAAAATTACTATTTCCTGCTTTTTGACGAGTACCCAAATGAAAAGGTGATGAGGCAGTATAAGCTTTGTGAAAAAGCAGATTATCCCTCATCGTTTTTGCCAAAGCAAGGCTTCACGGGCGACCGGGATTCCTGGTCCAATTATTTAAGCACGTCGCGCAGCACTGTCAATTTTCTCACCGGCAGCCTCCAGGCAACTTACAATGTGAACAATGCAATCGATGCACTCGACAGCAATGTTTTCACCCACGGTGTCGATTACTCATTTATAGCGTTCTCTGTTTTAGACCAGCGTAACCGCCCGAATTCACTTTTTGCGAGGTATTATTTTTACAATTTCAATAACCTGCTAACAGTAAAGATCATCCCCTGGTGCATCAGTCAAATCACCCGGCGCGGCGTGGGCGACTATACCGATTGCGACGCCTACAATGCCGATGCATTGGCCAGGCTCGATGAGTGCTCGGCATCAGCCCGGCCGCATGCGGCCTATATCCATTTTTTTACCCCGCACGCGTATCCGCTGGTGCGGGGGGAGCCCATTTCACAACGTATCCGCAATGCAAACGAATGGATGCTAGAAGCAATTCGCGTTATCAACCGAAACGACCCAAATGCCGGCATTATCATCTTTTCTGATCATGGTCTGCGCGAACTGTTCATTCCGCTCAGGCAACGGAACTTAAATTTGTTGTATTACAGGAACGCGGCCATCGATACCGATCTTGTCAACAAAAACGGGCTGGTCGCGCTCGAAAAAAGTATAAAATTCTGATCGCCGCTATTGGTGGGTGAACTGCCAGAAGTCCGGCGTTTTATTGGTGCCCTGCAAAGTACAATCCACACAAAAAGGGGCTGAACCTGTATGCCCTATGATGAACCCTTTCAGCGGATCGTAGATCGCCTGGATAGGTATCTGAAGCAAATTGGCTTGAGTACCTTTGTTAAGGTTGAAGGCGGAATTTTCCTGGTTCGTCTTCAGCACGGCGCCTTTAAGCAAGGTATCCAGGTACAGCGAATCTACCCGGCAGCCGTCATAGGGTGAATTGAGCGTCCATTGGGTGGGTATTTCGCCGTTATCGATAAAAAAGCGCTTCACGGACATAGAACCGGCGCTGATATAACCGATCACGGGTTCTTTGGGGTCGGTGATTGAATGGATGTTGCCTAATATCTCCGTGGGTTGCGGGTCGAACACGCGGCCTATGTCCTGTGTATTTTTTTTCAGGTTCGACCAATAGTCATACGCCGTTCTTGTCATGCCATACTGCTTCACCAAAATACTGTACGCGTTCGTTTCAGGCTGTTTCTGCTGGAACACGACACTTCGCTTTCCGTCAAGTTTGGGCGAGGTAGATTCAACAAAGGTTAAAGGCGCATCGTTTATCACATCGTTCGATAATCCTGACGATGTGCCCAAAAAAATTGCCGTCGAGGTATCGCTTTTCCAGCATTGATATATCTGATCGTTGAAAATGTCCCGTTCGGTAACCGTATCGCCGTTGGACTTATACAATGAGAAAAAACCGCTATGCAGCACCCAGGTTTCCTCGTATTCCCAGCGATAGAAACGGGTATTGTTTTGCGGGTCGTGCGTACTAACAAAAAACTGTATGCCGTTGCTTTTCACAGCAAAACTCACATTGTCAATCGGCGGAGAGTTGGTCACCGGTACAAAATCGGATAAATACTCATGCGCGTCGGTTGTTTTGATCCGCAAGCGGTAATGCGCCGAATTATCCAGGTTTAGATTGGCCGAAACATACTTTCCACCGCCTGTTTCGGGCACGGGATAGGCATCGCCTTTATCGCTTTCGATGGTAATTATAGCACCCGATACCGGGTTGACCGTGTTTGAACTGGAAAGGTTGACCGTTCTGCTCAGCTTTATCGTAGTTGGCCCCGGCCCGGCGCTGATCACTCCTTCCACGACCAAATAACTGCCCGGCGACGCTACATATGGCGGACTATACAGCTTTTTGCAGCCGTAAGCTAAAAGAAATAGACAGAAGAAAAAACCGGGAATAAATTTCATCACTCCTCCAAAACTGTGGCAGTATCAATTGGTTATAACCTGTCGAGCGATTGGCTATTGCGGATAGACCGCGTTAAATATAACGACAATTATTTTCAAAGCAAGTATTTTAACGGGAAATGAATGTGCGGGAATCAACAAAGAGCAGCCCTTGGACAACGGTTTACATGGTTTACACTTTTTGGCCTTTTTTGGCATTAGTAATCTGAATATCAATTCATTAAAAAATTAACCTGTAAACCATAACACACCGGCCTACTGGCAAAACACTGTCACCACTTTTCCCGTCCCTTTGAGCTAAATTTGTATTTACCGGCGATTTGATCCCTGTGATAGCCGATCATAAAAGTTCTTTGACATGATAATAAAAGAAAGAGCGCATGCCTAAAATCTAACATAAGATTCTAAACAGCCACGCTTACAACGCTTCAAAATAAAAATCATAACCTGTTTTCAACGGCAAAGATTTGTCTCACTTTGCCACAATCGGCGGGACCCGGACCAATCGTGTTACGTCTATAAAGTGCTATCTTTAGCCCATGAAAAACATTAGCCTGCTTATACTTTTTGTCGTATTGCTGACTTATAGCGCGTATGCCCAAAAGTACTACGTCGCGTGTCCGAAACAAGGTGATACCAAGCCGCATGCCGGCTTCCTGGACAAACAATCTGTGGACCTGGTGATATCCGACAGCCGGGTTATACCGTCTAACAGTATGATCGAATGCCAGGGAAATGACATCAAACAAATGCTGAAAAACTTCCTGCAATCGGAGTTCCCCTCCTGTACAATCACGCTGTTGCCTGATACGCTCTATAACAAGGCGTCAAACCCACATAAGATAACCATCAAATTAGGCATCACCGCCTATCAGGCCGTCCTGAGCAAGACCGAATGGACCGGATCGGTCAACTACCATGTCATGATCTTCGATGATCGAACCGGAAGGGCTAAGCAAGTGTCCGAAGATATAAGCAATGACACATCAAAGCCTGGTATTTGGGAATACAAAAAAACAGCGAAAACATGTTTGTTCACCAGCTTCGGCAAATCAAACCAGGACCTGGTGTCATTCATCGAGAAGTCATTGGCGGAATAAAAGGAACCTGCTCCTTCCGCTTACTGTTTGGGTAAAAACAAAAAGCCTCACCCGTGTTCAACGGATAAGGCTCTGATTCTTTTGTCGGGATGGCCGGATTGCCTTGAGGCGATCCGGGTGGGTGGGGCTGGTAAAAGAAAATCAAATCCTTTCGCTGCGCTTTGAGCCTTTTTATTTTTTCGCTTTTGTAAGCATAGCTTACGACGCTTCAAAATAAAAATCCTCACCTGTTTACAACAGGCAAGGATTTGATTTCCTTTTGTCGGGATGGCCGGATTTGAACCGACGACCTCCAGCACCCCATGCTGGCGCGATACCGGGCTACGCTACATCCCGAAGAGGGATAGCAAATATAGGGCAACTGTATGAAAATATCAATCTTATTACTGCCCACTGCTGCTGTGCTCTTAGTTTACACGCAAACGCCTCTTTTATCTGTTTGATTGAATATATTTACGCCAAGTTGTGCAAATCTTAATCCGACCGATTTTTAACAGTATTATGCCGCTGGTTTGCCTGGCTTGTGTCGCCTGTGGCAAATATGGCGCCCCTGCGCAGCCTGTCGAAACGCTCAAATCTGTCGCCCCATTTCCGGTTGGTGCGGCCGTCAATCCATATTTGCTTAAAACAAACAGCCTTTACTACGCCGTCGTGGCCACCGAGTACAACAGCGTCACCACAGAGAATGTATTGAAGTTCAATGCTACCGAACCGCAGTTAAATCAATTCGACTTTAGCGGAGGCGATACGGTGCTAAGCTTTGCGGCAAAAAATCACATGCGCGTTCATGCCCACAACCTGGTTTGGCACCAGGCGCTCCCGGGGTGGGTGCTTAATTTTTCCGGAGATTCGCTGGCCTGGGAAAATATCTTTAAAACGCACATTCAAAGCGTAGTAGCCCACTGTAAGGGAAAGGTAAGTTCGTGGGATGTGGTTAATGAAGCTATTCGCGACGACGATGGTAAATTGCGCAATAAAGACGTAAACCCCGGCGATGGCAGCATCTGGAGGCAGCACCTGGGCCCCGATTATATCGCCCGGGCCTTTCAATATGCGCATGAGGCCGACCCGGGCGCCCTGTTATTTTACAACGACTATGGACAGGAATGGAACGGCGTTAAACTCGATTCTATGGTCGCTATGGTGAACCGGCTAAAGCGACGGGGCATACCGATTGACGGCATCGGCATGCAAATGCATATCGGCATCAATACTAACCAGGCGAACATGAAGATAGCCATGCAACGGCTGGCCTCCACCGGTTTGCTGATCCATATCTCCGAACTCGATGTTTCAGTAAACCCATCCGGTGACACAAACATCGTTTACAACGACGCTTTACAATCCAGGCAAGCCGATATGTACCAGTTGGTGGCGCAAACCTATATCAGCACCGTTCCCAAAGCGCAGCGTTACGGCATTACAACATGGAATGTAGGGGACGCCGACAGCTGGATCCCCCATTTCTATCACAGAAAAGACTGGCCGCTTCCCTTTGACAGCCTGTACCGCAAGAAAGCTGCTTATGAGGGTTATCTTCGCGGCTTGAAAAACTGAATGTGCTTAAAACCTTTTCACCCGCTCCTTCCTTTATAATTAAATAAAGTTTGATATAAGGTTAATTGCTTGCCTGTTAATATTCTTTTAGGGAAATTTGCATAAATCCATTTACCCATGACAACGGGCTGATTATGAAACTAAAACAGGTTTTATATGAAGTGATTTGATTTACTGTTACTTAAACTCAGGTTAACTGTAACCAAATTAGTTTGGAAACGATGAAAAGGATTTTCGCTATTACGCTGCTCCTAGTTGCATTCAGGGCGTCCGCGCAGCAGCCGGTAAGTATTTCGGCCCAGTTTGCTGATAAATTTGCGGGGAACGTAATGTCGGTGTATGGTTATGCCTACAAATTGAGTTACGATAACCGTACGCACACGATGCTTATTGAGTTCGGCAGTAAGAATCTTGAAAAAGGCATAACCCTTAAATTAACAAACGACTCCAAACTACAGGCCAACAATGTTAGTTTCCAGGACCTGAAAGGACATTTCATGACTGTTACTGGTAAGCTCTACAAGAATAAAAACGGCAAGGTTTGTATCGACGGCGACGATCCGAAAACGAGCATCAATATCCAGCAATCCCTCGCTTACAACTAAAACGCGATATTACACAACCTGTGCCTGCGCGGTTGTCGGAATGATGACCTGCTTCGCCTTCAATCTTTCGCGCCTTAAGAACCTGAAGTGCAAAATACCTATCGCCAGACCGACCAGGCCGGCGGACAGCATGGTATCCGGCGTACCGATCCATTTCGACACCGAGCCGATGAGCAATCCGCCAAGCGGCTGCATGCCAAAGAATGCCATCGCATAAAAACTGATCACGCGGCCGCGCATATTGGGGTCGGCAGTAGTCTGGATGATCGTATTACTAACCGTCACCTGCGCCATCATCCCGAAACCGGCTACGGTCGCAAATACCAGTGCTATAGGGTAGTTGCCCTCGTGCGAAAACAACACAAGGCCTGCTCCAAAGATCAGCGTATTGATCGCCAATACTTTTTTCAGGTTCGTACCCGGCTTCAGTGAAGCGAGGAATATGGCGCCCGCAAAAGCGCCCAAACCGATCACGCTATCGAGAATACCGAACGTTGACGCAGATCCTTTAAAAATGTCTTTGGCATAAACCGGCA
>JAFDZL010000515.1 GCA_018266935.1 Bacteroidota bacterium
CTTCGGTCAGAAATTGGTTGTATAAATCTTCGTTCAGGTCCAAAGTATCTTCTTCTGCATACCCTGCAGTATCTAACAGTTGCGCCTGCAGTTGATGCTGCGTTTGGTGAAAGGCATGTTTCAGTTCATCTATCTTCTCTGAATGGATGATAAATTCATTCTGAAAATGTTCGATAGCCGGGGCAATTTCGTGCCCTGTGTTTTTAGCTGCGATTTCTTCAAGGCGCTTTGTTAAAAAGTGTACTTCCTGCTCATAGAAAACCAGCGATGCAAGCGCATTGCTATGCAAACTGCTGATGTGTTTGATGTTGACATTTTTCATTTTGTGTCGTTTTTAAGCGTGCTCCTCCGGCAGACCGATAAGGCCGTTGACCTATTCCATTTTAACCGACGGCTCATGACGGTTTCACATTACAAGATTAGCCCAGGTCGAGGCGCTTTCTAATGATCTTGCACATGCTTAATAATGACATAAGTCATATTCGCCACTGACCAATATCATAGCCGCGTTTACATACCGGTGGTAGCTTTGATGAACAGATCACTCCCAACACCATGGAACGTTTTATTAAAAAATTCAGCGAAACAGGCATACAGGACATAGCCGAAGTAGGCGGTAAGAACGCATCGCTTGGCGAGATGTATAGTCATTTAACAGCGAAAGGTTTGCTCGTTCCCAATGGTTTTGCGATCACTGCATCAGCTTACCGTTATTTTATCGACAGTAATGGATTGCGGGACAAACTGGCTCAATTGATGAGGGATCTTAACAGGGCTGATTTCTCCAACCTTTCAGAAACCGGCGCCGCGGCACGGAAACTTATCCTTAATGGACACATTCCAACCGACCTTAGTTTCGCTATTACTGATGCTTATGATTATCTTTTTGACAACGACGATCAACAGGTGGCCGTGCGCAGCAGCGCTACCGCGGAGGACCTCCCCGACGCCAGCTTCGCCGGCCAGCATGAATCCTATTTAAATATCCAGGGTCATACGGCTTTACTCTACGCAGTCAAGAAATGCTATGCCTCGCTATACACCGACCGGGCCATAAAATACCGTGAAGATAAGGGCTTCGAACACGACAAGGTGTTCCTTTCCGTTGGCGTTCAGCAAATGGTTCGGGCCGACACCGGGTGCTCCGGTGTGGGATTTACGCTTGAGCCGGAGTCTGGTTTCAGGGACGTGATACACCTGGCCGGCGTTTGGGGCCTCGGCGAAAATATCGTTCAGGGCACAGTAACACCGGATGAGTTCCTGATTTTCAAACCTTCGCTGCGTAACGGCAAGAAAGCCATCATTCAAAAAAACCTGGGAACCAAGAACAAAATGATGGTTTATGCCAGCCCGGATGATGAAGTGAATACAACGGCGAATAAAGATACGCCTTGGGAAATGCGTGACCAGTTCGTATTAAATGAAAAAGAGGTAGAAAAACTGGCTAAATGGGCGTTGATCATCGAGGATCACTATCAAAAACCTATGGATTTTGAATGGGCAAAGGACGGTACTAATCATCAGATATACCTGATACAGGCCCGCCCGGAAACTGTTCACAGCCGTGAAAGGTCCATCAAGCTCATATCTTACAAGATCAAAGAGAAAGGTGAAGTTATTACGACCGGCGAAGCTATAGGCAACAAGATCGCCAGCGGCGTGGCCCGTTTACTGGCCTCGCCTGCAGAGGCAGACAAGCTGCATGACGGCGATATCCTGATTACCGACATCACCAGTCCGGATTGGGACCCGATAATGAAGAAGGTGGCAGGCATTGTGACCAATAAAGGAGGGCGCACCAGTCATGCGGCTATTATAGCGCGCGAGTTGGGCGCAGTAGCAATCGTGGGTACTGAAAACGCTACCCAAACCATAGAAGACGGCGAAATGATCACCTTAAGCTGTGCAGAAGGGAAAAACGGTTTTGTTTACCGGGGCAAGTGTTTTTGGGAAGAAACCATTACAGACGCAAGTACGATTGAATTGCCGGAGATCGTGAAACCGCAACTGATCATCGCCGAGCCCGACCAGGCATTTAACCTGGCGCGTTATCCCAACTATGGCGTCGGCCTGATGCGCATGGAATTTATAATCAGCAACTATGTAAAAGTGCACCCGCTTGCGCTGGTGAATTTTGATACATTAACCGATGAATCCGAGCGGTTGGAGATAGCCAACCTGACAAAGAATTACGTCGACAAAGAACATTATTTCGTTGATAAATTGTCACAGGGCGTAGCAACGATCGCCGCTGCTTTTTACCCGAAAGAAGTGATTGTTCGCATGAGCGATTTCAAGACCAATGAATATGCGGGACTCATCGGAGGGAAAAACTTCGAACCGAAGGAACAAAACCCGATGATCGGCTTCCGCGGCGCTTCAAGGTATTACAACGACCGCTACCGCGAGGGGTTCAGGCTTGAATGCGAAGCCATGAAGGTAGTACGTGACGAAATGGGGCTGACCAATGTAAAACTGATGATCCCGTTCTGCCGGACAGTCGATGAAGGTAAAAAGGTGGTGGCCCAGATGGAGAAATTTGGCCTGAAACGCGGTGAAAACGGCCTTGAGATCTTCGTGATGGCCGAGATACCAAGCAATGTGATACTCGCTGAAGAATTTGCCCAAGTGTTTGACGGGTTTTCTATCGGTTCGAACGATCTGACGCAATTGACGCTCGGTATCGACCGCGATTCGTCATTAATAGCCGATCTGTTCGACGAACAGAACGAGGCCAGCAAGCAACTGATCGTAACCATGATCGAAAAAGCGCGGAAGCTGCACCGCAAGGTCGGTCTGTGCGGCCAGGCGCCCAGCGATTCGAAAGAATTTACAAGAATACTGGTTGAAGCTGGTATTGACAGCATAGCATTCAATCCTGATGCTTTGATCAACGGCATTAACAATATCAACGAAGTGCTGAAGAATGAGCGCCAGGAAGAAATACACCATGAGCTCACGGGACTTAAAAACCTGGTAATGTAAAACGAAAGACCATGAAAGGCATAGTAATTTATAAGGGTAAATACGGCGCCACGGCCCAATACGCCAAATGGCTGGCTGAAGCGCTTTACCTGCCGGCGTTTGACCTTGAAAAGCAATTATTAGATAACCTGGATGGCTATGACGGCATTATGATCGGCAGCCCCGTGTATATGGGTAAACTCCTGATAAAAGATTGGTTGAGCAAAAATGCGGACGTGTTGCATCATAAAAAAGTGTTTCTTTTTGTGGTCTGCGGCTCGGCGGGCAATAAACACAAACAGGATGATATCATTCGTCAAAATATTCCCGCCGGATTGGAAAATCATTGCGAAATATATTTTCTGCCTGGCCGGGTTGATATGTCGAAACTATCATGGTACGACCGCCTGATAATATATGTGGGTGCTTTTTTTGAGAAAGATCCACAGAAAAAACAGTTGATGCGAAGAGGCTATGACGCGGTAAAAAGGGAACATATTAATCCGCTGATCAAGGATGCGCTGCATTATTCCAATACGGAAGAAGTAATCTGAAACTAACCGGCAAGAAAAGATAATTAAAAAATGAAAACACTAACAGGAAAAGTAGCGCTGGTTACAGGCGCGGGATCGGGCATAGGAAAGGCAATAGCAACCTTATTTGCCTCAGAGGGCGCAAATGTTGTCCTCGCCGATGTCCACCAAGTCAACATCGAGGCCGTGGCTAAGGATATTAAGGCAAACGGCGGGAATGCCCTATGTTTCGCTGCGGATGTATCGCGGGAGGATGATATCAAACAACTGATCGCCTTCACGCTCCAAAACTACAAGACGCTCGATATCCTGGTCAACAATGCCGGCATTATGGACAATTTTACCCCGGTTCAGGATGTTAGCGATGAGTTGTGGAACCGCGTAATGGGTGTCAATCTCAATGCTGCATTCTATAGCTGTCGCAGCACCATTGGGATATTTCTGAAGAAGAAGTCGGGCAATATCATTAATATAGCCTCTATCGGCGGATTGTTCGGCGGCCGGGCCGGGTGCGCATACACCGCTTCAAAACACGCCCTCATAGGCCTTACGAAAAACATTGCTTATGACTACGCGCCAAAAGGGATCAGGTGCAACGCGATTGCGCCCGGCGGTGTGAACACGAACATCAGTTATGGAATGGAACCACATCCGTTCGGCTTTGAAAGGATGTCGGCCGGTACAAACAACGCGCCGCCGCCCGCCGATCCCGACAATATCGCTGAACTGGCGCTGTTCCTGGCATCGGAAAAAGCCGCCTTCATTAACGGAGCTGTGGTTACTGCAGATGGCGGATGGACAGCTTACTAAATTTCAACGATTAGCTTACCCCAGCGCCTGGTTCAATGCAAGAATGGCAGCCTTAAACTGCTCCCGTGCAACCACGAATTGAATGTTGACCTTACGCTGCGCAAAGCCAGCACTGATAATATTTATATCAGCTTTGGCCAGGGCAGATGCAGCTTTCGCCAGCAAACCGGGCTGGTCCATGTTGGTACCGAGCAGGCAAACGACCGCAACGGGTTCCACGGACACCTTTTCGAATTTCTCGCCGAGGTCGGCAATCAGCTGGGGTTTAAAATCGCTCTCCCAGATCACAGTACTGATGCTGTTGGCGCTGGTGGTCTTGTAGGTATAGCTCACCTCGTGCCTGGCGAAAACCTGCATGATCTGCAAGTCGGAGCCCACGTTGCCGGTCATTAGCGGATCATAGACATCGATCAGTATCTGCTGGTCGGTGCCGGTGATCACCTCAACCCGTTTAACTTTTGAAACATAACCCTTACTGATCAGCGTGCCGGGGTGCGAAGGTTCAAAAGTGTTTTTAATGCGCAGGCTGATACCCGCTATCTCCAATGGCTTGGAAGCCTTAGGGTGAATGGCTTCCATACCCACGTCGGCCAATTGGTCGGCGATGTCATAATTCGTGTTACCTACCGGATGGACGTTGTCAACTCCGGCTATTGCCGGGTCCGCGGTGGACAGGTGGTATTCTTTGTGAATGATAGCTTCATCAGGCCGCAGGAGTTCGGCGACCTTACTGAAAGTGACCTCGGAATAACCACGGTCGAACTCGCGCATAATACCTTCGGTACCTTTGGCATAGCCGGTAACGATGCAAAGGCAGCCCCGCAGATCGACGGAGCCGAAGGCATCCGCTATCCGCTCGGATATGGTTAGCCCGCGCCGGTCGTCGAAGCCGGC
Source organism: Bacteroidota bacterium (assembly GCA_018266935.1). GTDB lineage: Bacteria > Bacteroidota > Bacteroidia > Sphingobacteriales > Sphingobacteriaceae > Mucilaginibacter. Next base: position 5,202 of record JAFDZL010000515.1, read on the forward strand.
CAGGTCGATAAATCTTGCATTGAGCCCTTTATTTTGAAGAATATTTGCCAGTACGAAAGCGGAATGGGCTTCGCCGATAGAGGCCAGTATTTCACGCGCGGCAAGCAGTACGCCTTCGCTCAGGTAGCCCGAAGCCAGCATCGTGGTGGCGCTTTCAAGGTAGGTCAGCGCTTTGGCAGTATGCTGTTCAATAAAGTCATCGGCAGCGGCCAGGTCAAGCCCCAGCGGTTGGTATTTACGGTTAAGCTCTTTGAGATGCGCAGTTATCGAGCTAACGGCGTCATGATAATCTTCGTTATTTGCCAATCGGTGGTAAGCCCCTGGCGCTTTAGTTTTTTTATTTTCAAGCAGCAGGTTGGTCACTCCTGAGAATGCCGACACCACAAAAACCCGGTTGTATAGGTCGCTACCCGACCGGTTATAATAAATGATATTGTCAATAACATCTTTGAGCGCACTCATCGAGGTGCCGCCTATCTTTTCCACGGTAAGCATGGTCAATCAATTTAAGGCAGCGAAAATAGCTATTTTCTGATGACCCTGATAACCGAAAAGAGGTTTATTAGACCAGCCTTTTGCTATTTTTGCTAAATAAAGCTAAACGATGCTTGTTTCCTTCAAAAGCTTCAATACTAATTTAAGCCCTTGTAAAACGACGGTGGCATTGATCATCCTGGTGCTCTTCACCAAGATTTTATCAGCCCAGGACACTTCCACCTGGATCAGGATCAACCAGTTAGGTTACGCACCCGGGGCGGTTAAAGTCGCCGTTTTTGCATCAAAATCAGCTGAAAAAATTACATCCTTTATGGTGATCGACACCAGGACATCTAAGGTTATTTTCAGAGGTAAAGCCGGCAAGGATTTCGGAAGCTACGGACCGTTCGCTTCGCTGTACAGGCTGAACTTTTCTCATTTTAAATTACATGGAACGTTTTACATCAAAGCGGGAAATGCTGTATCCCCGCAATTTAAAATAGCGAATGACGTTTACAAGGGCGCTGCCGATTTCGCTCTACGTTATATGCGGCAGCAAAGAAGCGGATTTAATCCTTTTTTAAACGATTCATGCCATACAAGAGACGGATATATTATTTACGGGCCTGTGCCGGACAAAACGCACATCGATGTTTCGGGCGGGTGGCATGATGCTACCGATTACCTGCAATATGTAACCACATCGGCCAATGCGACCTATCACCTGCTCGCCGCTTACAGGGATTTCCCTTCCGCTTTTATAGATAATCATTTAGCCAATGGCAGAAATGGGAAAAATGGAATACCAGACATTCTGGACGAAGGCAAATGGGGCCTGGACTGGCTGCTCAAAATGCATCCCAGGCCCGACTGGATGTTCAACCAGCTGGCGGATGACCGCGACCATGCAGGTTTCCATTTGCCCAATAAAGATTCGGTGGATTACGGCTATGGCAAAGGCAATGGCCGGCCTGTTTATTTTCTGACCGGCGAACCGCAGGGGCTTGGGAAATATAAGAACCGTACTACAGGCACTGCCTCGACAGCTGGTAAGTTTACAAGTGCATTCGCATTAGGTGCTCAGATTTACAGCAAACGCGACAAAACCTTTGCCCGGTTATTGGAACAAAAATCTTTGTCAGCGTATGCCTATGGCCTGAAAAAGCCCGGTGTTGCACAAACTGCACCGAATACCGCGCCGTATTTTTATGAAGAAGACAACTGGGCCGATGATATGGAGCTCGGAGCTGCGGCGCTTTATGAGCTTACAGGGAAAAATCAATATTTAAAGCAGTCTATCCATTACGCCGGGCAGGAACCTGTTACGCCCTGGATGGGGGCCGACACCGCCCGGCACTACCAATGGTATCCATTCCATAATTTCGGGCATTACGAGATCGCAAATACTGTCCGGGGCAAAGAAAGGGAATTGCTGATCGGCTATTACAAGGAAGGGATCGAAAGGGTGTGGCGCAAGGCAGCACGTAACGGTTTTTACCGGGGTATTCCTTTTATCTGGTGCTCCAACAACCTCACCACATCTTTTGCCATCCAATGTTACCTGTACCGTAAATTAAGCGGGGACCGGACTTACGAACCATTGGAACAGGCTTGCTTCGACTGGCTCTTTGGCTGCAATCCATGGGGTAAAAGCATGGTTTATGGGTTGCCTGCCGATGGTGATACACCCCGCGATCCCCACTCTTCATTATCACACCTTTACCATTATCCGCTTGACGGCGCTTTGGTTGACGGCCCTGTTTATACCAGCATTTTCAGATCGCTAAAAGGTTTGGAACTGCATTCTGCCGACCGCTACAGTGCATTTCAATCAAACCTCGCGGTTTATTACGACGATTATGGCGATTACAGCACAAACGAGCCAACTATGGATGGCACCGCGAGCCTCATATACCTGCTTGCTGCGAAAGAAAACGAGGTACGCCATTCGAAACACTTTTTTAAAAAAAGGGCACAGCGTTGAGACCCGCATAACCAGCCCATAGCCTACTCCTCTTTCGGATGATATTGCT
>JAFDZL010000516.1 GCA_018266935.1 Bacteroidota bacterium
CCCTCGTCCATGATCTGTTTGGCAATGCCCGACTTCTCGTCCAGCCGGGAAATAGTCATCCTGAAATCTTTCGGATTTAGCTGGTATGCATTCAACGAATAAATGTTTTTCATCATCAGCTTCCAGGTAGGCAGGCTGGTTTTCAGCAGGGCGTTCTTCAACAGTTTGACATACAGCACCTGCGGCGTTGAATTGTTCACGGGCAGGTCGGTCGAAAATTCACCCACCTGGTAAACCTGCCCGTCAACCGTATATTGGTAGGCTACTGCCAGCACCTCATCGTTGTTCAGCGGGTAGTTCAGCGAGATATAGCCCAGTTGCGGCTGAAGTGTAAATTCTTTATCCTGCACCAGCTTGCGGGCATAGGTCAGTTTGGCGTAGTTATCACCCGGGTTGCCCGCCGGCTGAAAATAAGTAGCCACCGCATTTGAATTGGTTTGCCGTGCCGCTGCGGGCAGCCCTTTCAACAGTGAGTTTGATTGCTGCGGAAACCCGGGGCCGGAAAAACCTGCCGGCAAAGCGCTATAACCGGCGCCGCCATGAATAAGCGTTTTATTGTACGGGTCGTGCTCGCCCAGGTCCATGAATGCCAGCACATCGCGCGAGCCGTTGGTGCTGTTGTTGCGGTTGGTCACCCAAACCTCGATGCGGGTAATATTGATATTCGAGCTGATGATCGGGATATTGGCCAACGCCTTGTTGTAGTTGTTCCTGAAATATTGCGACAGGAAGTAGTGCCTGTTCGCTTCGTAATCGCCGGCCTGGAAGGTAAAGTTACCCTGCTGCGCACCGTTCGTTATCGTAATGCTCTTGGCCTGCGACCGCTGCTGCGAAAAAACGCTGGTCACGTTCAGTTTGCCGAACTTCAGCTTGGTCTTAACACCAAACAACGACTGTACACCCGTGATCAGCGTTGTGTTCAGCGGGAAGCTTACCTGGCCCACTTCTATCTTTTGGATGATCTCGTCCGGGTTGCCGGTATAATCCAGCTTGATCTGGTTATCGAACTGGTATTGCGCCTCGGAGTTGTAATTAGTCGATATTTTCAGCTTATCGCCTATCGAACCCGTCACATTCATCTGGATGCGCTGGTTGAAGTTGAAGTTGAACTGGCTACGCTGCTTGGTATTGAAAAGCGGGTTCTGGTTGCTGTTGAGCTGTCCGGCCATGATCATCTCGGCCGAACCCTGCGGCCTGATCGTAATATCCGAACTGCCGAACATCTGCTCGAACGTGCGGCTTCGCACTTTGATCTGTGGGATAAATCCGGGCTGCTGTGAATCGTAAGCGTAATTGTCGGACAGCTGCTGGAAGTAAACGCGTTCGCCCGCGCGCTGCCTTAACTGCAGGTATTCGGCGAAAGTGAGGTATTGCGGCGGCCGGTAATCAAAACCCCCGACCTTTTGATACAAAATATATTGATTGGTAGCAGGATTATAAACAACTGTCTTTACCAGGTTGGGCGGATCGGGCAGTAACTCGCCTTTCTTTAGCTGGTTGTTCCTTGTCTCTTTGGTGTTTAACGGTGTTTTGACGCTTAAACTGTCCGTTTTTTGTGCATAAGCCCCTTGTATCCCGCAAAACGCACAGATCAGTAGTATTACAGCTAACTTAGTGGTAAAAGTCCGGGTCAAGAGTCAAGGCTAAAATCTACGTAATTATAAACTTTTTAGTGCGAATTTAATTAGTTGTTCTACAGTTAAATTACCGCCATTTTTGTTTAATTCCTGCTCCAGAACCTTCTCAACGGCGTTTCGTGCAAAGCCCAGCATCACTAACGCGGATAACGCTTCGTCTTTTACCGTATTGTTCTTTGGTACGGATATCAGGGTGTCCGGGCCTTCTTTTTTCAGTTTATCCTGTAGTTCAAGCACTAAACGCTGCGCCGATTTCGGCCCGATGCCTTTGATGCGCTGTATCTGGGATACGTCGCCCTTCACTATAGCAGCCTGTATCTCTTCGGGAGTAATGGATGACAGTATCATGCGGCCGGTATTCGGCCCCACTCCCGAAACCGATATCAGGTGCAGGAACAAACGGCGTTCACCCTCGTCGGCAAAGCCGTACAGCGTATGACCGTCCTCCTTCACGTGCAGCCAGGTAAAAAGCTTGCAGCGTTCCGCATCACCGATGCGCGAAAAAGTATTGAGCGAGATATTGATGTGATAGCCCACGCCCCCCGCTTCTATCACCACATACGATGGGCTTTTGAAAGCCAGTTTACCATCAATATAAGCGTACATATTTAGTAGTTAGTTTATGCGTTACGTGTACGTGAAATAGCCCCTGGGGTTTCGTTTTTGGCCTTTTCCTGGGCGTCAACTACTGCAATTGTCACCATATTCACGATTTCCCTCACCGAGCTGCCCAATTGCAGGATATGCACCGATTTTTTCAGGCCTAAAAGTATCGGCCCGACGGCCTCTGCGTCACCAATCTCCTGCAGCAGCTTATAGGCTATATTGGCCGACTCCAGGTTGGGGAAAACCAGCGTATTTGCCGGTGCTCCGTTCAAAGTTGAGAATGGGAAATTATCGGCTAATAAGGTCGGGTTTAATGCGAAATTGGCCTGCATATCGCCATCGACGAGGATGTCGGGGTATTGCTCATGCAGAATGCGCACGGTTTCCCTCGTTTTGAATGGGATCTCGCCGTCGTTCGAGCCAAAATTCGAGTAGGAAAGCACCGCTATTCTCGGTTTTATGTTGAATTGTTTAACCGAACGGTCGATCAGCACCGTTATATCCACCAGTTCCTGGATAGTTGGGTTAACGTTGATCGTGGCGTCGCCGATAAAAACCGGGCCTTTTTTGGTCATCATCAGATAGACGCCGGCTACGCGGTTTACGCCTTCGGCAGTTCCGATGATCTGTAACGAGGGCTTAACGGTGGTCACGTAGTCTTTGGTCAAACCTGAAATAAGGGCGTCCGCCTCACCCAACTGCACCATACATGCACCGTCATAGTTACGCTGCGTAACAATCTTCCGGGCCTCGTGCAGCGTTAAGACGCGGCGCTGGCGCTTGTGGTATAAATATTCAGCGTATTCCTCGAAACGTGCGGGATGATCGCGCGGATCGATGATCTCCACGTCATCCAGTTCCAGGTCGCTGTGTTTGATGATGCTCTTGATCCTCGAAACATTACCCAGCAATATCGGCGTCGCGATACATTCCTCTCGCACAATCTGGGCCGCCTTCAAAATCTTGTAATTGTCCGCTTCGGCAAATACCACGCGTTTGGGGTTTTGCTTGGCTTTGTTGGCGATGTTTCGCAGCAGCCTGTCGTCCGCGCCGATGCGCAGGCGCAAGGACTCCCGGTAGCCATCCCAATCGGCTATTTTCTGGCGGGCTACGCCCGAGTCAACCGCAGCCTTGGCCACCGCCGACGAAACCTCGGTTATCAGGCGCTGGTCCATCGGTTTCGGAATAATGTAATCCTTTCCGAACTTGAGGTTGCGCGTATTGTACGCCAGGTTTACCGCCTCGGGAACCGGCTTTTTGGCAAGCTCGGCTATCGACCGGATCGCGGCCAGCTTCATCGCTTCGTTAATAGCCGTAGCACGAACGTCAAGCGCCCCTCTGAAAATGTAGGGGAAACCCAGTACATTGTTCACCTGGTTAGGAAAATCGGCGCGCCCGGTAGCCATAATAATGTCTTTACGGCACTTTACCGCAACATCATAGTCTATTTCGGGTACCGGGTTGGCCATTGCGAAAACGATAGGGTTTTTGGCCATGCCCTTCAGCATTTCAGCGCTTACCACATGGCCCGCCGAAAGACCGATAAACACGTCGGCGCCTTTCATCGCATCGGTCAGCGAACTGATATCGGTGCGGCCGGTTGCGAATTGCATCCTGATATCGTCCAGGTCGGTGCGGGCCGGTGTGATCAAACCGTTGATGTCGAACATAACCATATTCTCTTGCTTCACGCCCAATGCCAGGTAGGTTTTCGAGCAGGAAACCGCCGCCGCTCCTGCACCGTTCACCACCATCTTTATCTTGTCCAACTTTTTGCCCTGTATTTCACAGGCATTCAGTAACGCCGCTCCCGAGATGATGGCCGTACCGTGCTGGTCGTCGTGCATTACAGGTATCTTCATCTCTTCCTTCAGCCGGCGTTCGATCTCGAAGCAGCTTGGCGCCGAAATGTCTTCGAGGTTGATGCCGCCGAATGTAGGCTCCAGGGCCTTAACTATCGTCACAAACTCATCGATCGATGTGGCGTTCACCTCCAGGTCGAACACATCGATATCAGCATATATTTTGAACAACAAACCCTTCCCTTCCATCACCGGCTTACTGGCCTCGGGGCCGATATTGCCCAAACCCAAAACCGCGGTTCCGTTGCTGATCACGGCCACCAGGTTGCCCTTGGCGGTATATTTGTAAACATCTTCTTTATTGTCGGCGATCTTCAAACAAGGTTCAGCAACGCCCGGCGAATAGGCCAGCGTGAGGTCACGCTGCGTATTGGTTGATTTGGTGGGAACTACCTGTATTTTGCCGGGGCGTCCGTTCGAGTGATAGTCGAGGGCGTCCTGCTTCCGGTTGGTCTTATTCATGGTTTACGATTCAGTACCCAAAATTACAATTCTTTTCGGGCTGGCAATAAAAAAAGCCCGCCCCTGTAACAGGAACGGGCATCATTATCTTAATGCTGGTATTAACCTTTAGTGGTGGCGGCTGCCCTTCTCAAGGCGGCCATGCTCTCGAATTTCCTTTTCTTATGATGCAGCGGGATACGCTTCTCAACGGTCTGATAATCGCCGCGCGACGTAAAATCAAATGAATGAGGGTCGGCATATCCAAGGTCGGTATTCAGCTTGTCATACATTGCGGTGTACTTATCCTTGGCATACTGCGGGATTACCAGCACTTTTGGGGCATCGGGCGAGCCATTGATGATGGCCTGGGTATATGCGGGGTTCAGTACGCTCAGTTGCGATAAACTTACGCCCAGCACGCGCGAAACGCTGTTGAGCGAAACAAATTTATTCACCATCACCGTATCGGTTTTGACCGGCAGGCTGCATTCCTGCGGCAGGATGTGATGTTTCCTGTAATAATTCATCACATAAGTGACAGCAATGTAAGAAGGCACATAATCTCTTGTCTGCGCGGGCAAATACTGGCGGATGGCCCAAAAATCCATTTGGCCTCCGGCTTTATCGATAGCATCCAGCACTTCGCTTTTGCCGCAGTTGTAGGACGCGATAGCCAGCAGCCAGTCGCCGAATTGGTTGTAAGCATCTTTCAAATAAGCCGCAGCGGCAATGCTCGATTGTACCGGGTCGCGGCGTTCATCAACATAATTGTCCATGCGAAGACCATAGAGCCTCGCTACCGTGCTCATGAACTGCCAGGGGCCTGCAGCGCCCATTCTTGAAACGGCGTTGGGGTTCAACTGCGATTCAACCAGCGAAAGGTATTTGATCTCGTCGGGTATGCCCGCGTCACGAAAAGCTTTTTCGTAGATCGGGAAGTAGTATTTGGAAAGACCTATCTCGCGGCTGATGTCTTCGCGACCGGTCGTCAGATAGGTTTCTATCTGCTCCTGCACGAACTCATTGTAATCCAATGGCACATCCTTCTGGATAGAATCCAATCGTTTTTTGTAAATGTTATTGCGGTAAATACTGTAGGAAGCAGGCTTGCTGACCGTGGCCGAAGCTGTGTCGTGTTTGCCTTTTAGTAAAATGCTTAATTCGCCGGAATGGCCGTCCATCCTAAGCTGAACATTCGTGTCTGCTTTGGCAATCTGAATTAAAAAGGGGACAGCAATAGTTAGCGTTAATAATCTCTTCATCTCTACCAGGGTTTATTGCGATGTAAGCCCTGCGCATTCCAATGCTAATTTACTAAAATTTTTATAGTTTTAAGAAATACTTAGAAAAATTTAGTAAATCCTGTTCGGCGAAACGTTTGGTCAATAGCTGAAGGCCTAATGGTAAACCTTTTTCTGAAACGCCCGCCGGCAGTGAAATGGCCGGTACACCGGCTAAAGATGCTTGTACGGTAAATATGTCATAAAGATACATTACAACGGGATCTTTTTCTTTCCGGCCTATCGGGAAGGCCGGCTCGGGCGCTGTCGGCGTCAGAATAAAGTCGAATTCCTCCAGCAAATTATCCGTTTTTTCTTTGATCAAACGCCGAACCTTTTGCGCTTTGGCATAGTATGCGTCATAATAGCCCGCGCTCAAAACGAAAGTGCCCAGCATGATGCGGCGCTTCACTTCCTTGCCAAATCCTTCGGAACGCGAACGTTTATAAGTGCTTGCCAGATCGGTGGCAGCAGGGCTGCGATAGCCATAATGCACGCCGTCGTACCTTGCCAGGTTAGACGACGCTTCCGCCATAGCGAGGACGTAATAGGTCGGGACAATGTAGTCCAAATATTCAAAGGCGACGGGCTTAACCGTATGACCGTCGGCACGAAGCTTATCGATGTATCCAATCATCACGCCTTTCACCTCGTCGTCCACGCCGGGGCTCGAAAGCGATTCCTGCAGGTAAGCTATGCGTTTCGGGCCGGAAGATATTGACTTTGAGACACCGGCGCTGTATTTCGGCACCGGTTTTTGGGACACCGTACTATCAAACTCATCCGTCCCGGCCATTACTTCCAGCAAAAGCGCAGCGTCTTCCACCGAATGGGTTATCGGCCCCACCTGGTCGAACGAAGAAGCATACGCAATGATACCATGGCGTGAAATTCGTCCGTATGTTGGCTTTAACCCCACCGTTCCGCAAAAAGAAGCAGGCTGCCTGACGGAGCCGCCTGTATCGGTACCGATAGCCGCGTGGCATAAACCAGCCTGCACCGCTACAGCCGAGCCGCCCGACGAACCGCCGGGAACACGTGTATGATCAGCGTAATTTTTTACGGCGCCGTAATACGAATTCTCATTGGACGCCCCCATCGCGAACTCGTCGCAATTGCAGCGGCCTATAATAACGGCGTCTTCCGCTAAAAGACGCTCCACGATGGTTGATGAATAAATAGATGTAAACCCATCCAGTATTTTGGATGAGGCGGATACCTTATGCCCTTTGTAGCAGATATTATCCTTAATCGCGACGACCAGGCCCGCAAGTTTGCCCGCATTGCCCGAGCGGATGCGGGCATCCACTTCTTTCGCGCGGGAAAGTGCCCCCTGCTCAAAAACCTCGTTAAAGGCATTCAGATGTGCATAGGTTTTTATCCTTTCGAGGTAATGCTTCACTAATCCCTCAACGGTTACCTTACCGCGTTTGAGTTCCTCTTTTATCTCATCCAAAGAGGAATAGAATTTGGTCATGGGGGCTAAAATAAAAAACTTATCCGTTGAAACCTGAATTTCAGCGGATAAGTTTGTACGATAAGTTAATATGGTTGAAACTGAGCCAGACTCAGTTCTTCGGCTTCTCTTCTGTAGTTGCCGTAGGTGTACTTGTCGGTGGAGGAGCGGTCTCGCCGTTCTGGGCATCCTTAAATTCCTTCATACCCCTGCCCAAGCCTCTCATAAGCTCAGGGATTTTCTTTCCACCAAAGAAGAACAAAAATGCTAAGGCAATAATGATTATATGCCACGGTTCTAAAAGTCCCATTATCTAAAAATTTACTTGTTTACGATTCTGTTTTAACTGGTTCGGCCTTGTCCCCTTTTACATCCGGACTCTCGGTGTGCGTTCCGTTCAAATGTGCTTCAGAAACAGGGTTATGATTTTCTACATAAGGCATGGTGTTCGGCACCGGGCTTGGTTCCGGAGTTTGTACCTCATGTTCGTTGTTTACAATCTCAGTATGTTCGGCAACGGGCGGTGTTACCTGTTCCTGCGCAGGCGGCAATGCGGCCTGGGCCTTTGCAGCGGCTTCTTCCGCCTTTTTTTCTTCGTAGCTGTTGATCTGGTTGTTGATCTCGCGCTTCACCCCTTCGGATGCATCTTTGAAGTCACGTATGCCCTTACCCAAACCGCGCGCTATTTCAGGCAGCTTCTCGCCGCCGAATAACAACAGCGCAATAAACATGATCAGCATCAGGTCAGGTCCGCTCAAAAACAACAATACTCCGCTATACATACCTATTGAAATAATTTACAAATATAATGTATTTTAAATTGATATGGGGCTAATTATTTCTATTCCGGTTTCAGCCAGGTCTCCGGATTGACCGGCTCGGTGCCTTTATACACCGAAAACGACACCGTTGGATCACCCGTCGTGGAATCGTTAGCGGCGGTGCCGATCAACTGCTTGGTCGTCAGTTTCTGGCCTTTGGAAACGCTCACCGATTTTAGGTTGGAATAGGCCGTAAAATAGGCCCCGTGATTAACAATCACAAGATAAGCGCCATAAACATTCTCTACAGCCTGCACTTTCCCGTCAAATATCACGCGTACCGGCGCATTCTCGTTTGTCTTTATTTCGATGCCATCATTTTCGGTCGTTATCCCCTGGAATTTATTCCTCCCCATGTGCGTCGTGATCTCACCGTTGGCAACCGGCCATGGCAAATGGCCCCTGTTGCTCATAAAATCGGCAGATAGTTTAGCATCCTCGGGCGTAGCGGTAAGCACGGTATTATCACTCGACCTATTGTCAACATGTTTTACAGGACCGTTTGCCGCCGCATTATTAGCTTTCTCGGCCTCAGCACGTTTTTTTGCTATTTCCCTGCGGATAGCATCCCGTATCTCCTGGTTTATTTTATTGATCTTACGCTGCAGGTCGCGCTGCTGCTGTGCCAGTTGTCCCTGCTGTTTGGAAAGATCGGCAACAACCCTGGTCTCATCCTTTTTTTGCTTGTTGAGCGTTACCTTTTCTTTCACCTGGTCGGCCAGGGCGTTGTTCTTTTCCTTTTTGGTATTATCGAGCGAGGTGATCTTGTTATTGAGGTCTTTTTCGGTTCCCTCGATGTATTGGGCCTGGCGTTCGCGGTAACCGGCGAATTCCTGCAAGTATTTCATACGTTTGTAGGCCTGGTTAAAATCTTTCGCTCCAAAAATGAACTCCAGCTTGTTGTACGAATTCCTGTTACGGTAAGCGAACTGGATCATGGCCGCATATTCCTTCTTCAATTGCCCGAGTTGGCTTTGCAGGTTATGCACCGAGGTATTGTCTTCCGATATCTGGTTATCGAGCTGCCTTACTTCAGAATTGATAGAATTTATCTTCTGCTCGCGGATATCGATCTGCCGGCGCAGCAGGTTAAGCTGTTTCAACGAGCTTTTCTTGTTATTCGCGGTCTCTTCATACTCCCGGTTCAGTTCCTCAAGCTCCTGGTTATATTTTTCCCGTTTCTGCTTCAGTTCGTCGCTGGTTTGGGCATGAACCTTTAAGCCGGCAAGAATGATCAACAGGAATAGGGCTATTTTAGTAAACTTCATTAACCAAAAATATAAAAATTACTTTGCCGGAGCATAACTGTCAGGAATACTGAACGGATATTCGAGCGGCTGGTCAAAATCTTCACGTATATAATGCATACTGAGCTTTATTTTTTTTGTTCCTGCGGTTGAATTGATATCGATCTGCGAAGCCATTACCCGGTTCCCGGCCGCCACCGGGATAAACTGGCGGTTATCCACCTGCATGGCCTGGCCGGCGTCCTGGCTGGTTAAATCCGTGGTTCTGGCCTTCAAATCCGGGCCCACGATCAGTTTGTAAACCAACTCCTGCAAATTACCGCTCAGGGCCACGCCGGCGCTATCTGTTGACATCTGCGCCTGGTCGTTAAGCAACTGTGGGATCGCGTTCCCCGTCAAAAGCGCCTCTACAGAGTTAAAATCCAACTGGCTGCTGGCATATTTATAAATATAGCTGAATGGCTGCCTGACATAAAGTCCCTGCAATTTGTTAATTGCCAAAATGCTGTCGGGCGTTATTTCCGCGCGTGCAACCTCTATTCCCGCAATGGCGGTAATGGAAACCCATATTTTTTTGCCATGCTGGATGCGCAGGTTCATGGTAACGTCGTTGCTGCTGTTATTGATCTGCAGCCTGGCCCTGGCGCGGCCCGAAAAGGTCTTAAAATCAAGCTGCGCCGAACGAATGGCATCCAGTTTCGCAATTTCCTTGCGGGATTCCTTCGGCGATCCGGGGTCTTTATTGACAACCAATTGCTTGTGAGCCTTACAGCCCGTAAGTGCTGCCAGCGCGAAGATAACGAGCAGCCTATTCCACATATTTCTTCTCATTGATCTTACGTAGTAAAACAGGCGAGTTGCCCCCATAATCTTTTGCCTTTTTCCAATTGTCCAACGCGCCGTTGGTATCGCCTAAATTATACAGGATATCGCCGTAATGCTCAGTCTGCGTAGCGCTGTGGTCCTTATCGTGCGAGATGGCTTTTTCTATCCAGACCTTGGCATCGGTAAATTTTTTCTGCTTGAATAATATCCAGGCGTAGGTATCTTCAAACGATGCCGTATTAGGCTGCAGTTCGTTGGAATGTTTGGACATTTCGGCTGCTTTATCCAGCGATGTGCCGCGCACCGACAAGTAATAGGCAAAGTTGTTCAGCGTGTAGGCATTATCGGCGTTGTACGTGAGCGATTTCTCATAAGCGTCGTCCGATTTCTGGTTATCGCCCAGGGAATGGTAACAATCACCAAGGGAAGAATAACCCTGTGAAAGCAAATCCTTATCCTGGCTCTCGAGCATCGTAGCATTGCTGATATAGCTTACTGCCTTTTTAAAATCCTTCTTTTGCTCATAAGCTACGCCGGTCAAAAAATTCAGCCAGGCCTGGTTTGGGAAAAGCGACAGGGCATTTTCGCCGTCCTTTATCGCATTGTCGATATCGTTGGCTCCGAGATCGAGGCGAATCAGTTGTTCGTGCACCTCGTAAACCTTTTCATCCATCGCCAGCGACTTCCGGTAATTCGCCCTGGCATCATCGAATTTTTCGTTCTGAACCAGCATATCCGCGTACAATGCATAGCTTCTTGCGTCGTCCGGGTGGGCCACCGTAAGTACCCGGCTCAGTTCGAGCGCGCTGGCTTTGGCATTGGGATCGGGGAATTTTGGCACATAACCCAAAACGATCTTGATCTCCTGCTCCAAATCCATATCCGGCTGGCTGAAGGCCAATATTATTTCGTTATAGCTATTCTCATAATCCTTCTTATCGCGATAAATATCGGCTAAGGCAAGGTGCACCTGCGCGCTGGAAGCATCGGCCTTTTCGGCATCTTTCAACACTTTCAGCGCCTTATCGGGCAGGCTATTGGAGTTGTATATTTCCGCCAGCAGCAAATAATAGCGCGTCTGACCCGGGTTAGACGAGATCAGTCGCTGTATATCGGCGACTGCTTTATCCACTTTTCCCTGTTTCAGGTAGATGCGTTCCCGTTTCGCGACGATATCGTCCGTCAGGCCCATCATCTGCTCCACCTTGTCGTAAACCGCCAAGGCCGCATCGTATTTCTGTTCAAGAAAATAAACGTTCGCCTGGTCGAAATAGTAATCGGGATTATCGGGGCTGATCTTCGTTAGCTCATTGAATACATTCTCGAGCTTGCTGAGCTGGTTATCTTTTTCATAGCAGTCAGCCAGCGCAACCCAATACCACTCGTTGTCGGGCTTAACGGTAACCGCTTTTTCGAGCAGGTCCTGTGCCGAGGCATAATCATTCTGGTTCTTTTTCAGCATCGCCAGTTCATACATCGATGCGTCGTTCGCCGGATCAGCCTGCAATACCTGGCTGAATTGTTCAGCCGCGCCTGTAAAGTTTTCGATCTCTTTGTAACGCATCGCGCTGAAGAAAAGCCTCTTCACCTCCAGGCTATCCTCTGAGGTCATCGGCTTGCCGACCACCATAACTACCCTGTTGCCCGTGTCCTTTTTCGCTTTTTGCGCGAAAACGACTGCCGGCAGCAAGGCAATACCTATCAAAGCGATCTTCTTCATCATCCTACGCCCGTATGTCCATAACCACCCGCACCGCGCGATGTTTCATTTAATATTTCCACCTGTTCCCAATCCACTTTTTCATGTTTTGCCACGATCATTTGCGCTATCCGGTCGCCCGAATTCACCACAAAAGGCTCGTTGGATAAATTGACCAGCAGCACTTTGATCTCGCCGCGATAGTCCGCATCGATGGTGCCCGGCGAATTGACAATGCTTATACCATGTTTAAACGCCAAACCACTGCGCGGGCGTATCTGCGCCTCGAAGCTTTCGGGCAGCTCGATATATAATCCCGTTGGGATCAGCTTCCGTTCTAACGGGGCAAGCGTTACCGGGGTTTCAAGGTCCGCGCGCAGGTCCATGCCTGCCGAATGTATAGTTTCATACGCCGGAAGACTGTTTTTCGACCTATTGATTATCCTGATGATCATTGCCTGCTCAGTATTGCTTTAATATCCTTACGCTCGAAATAATACGCCGCCAGGACGTACACGAACAGCAAGGCGTCTCCCACAAATATATTGTGCCTGAATATATAGAACGATAGAAAAACGATTAAAATTGAGGAAATTATATAAGCCAGGTTTTTTTTGAGGTCGTAGGGTATGGGGTAGTTCTTCTGCCCCCAGATGTAGGACAGGATCATCATCACGGTGTAGGCAATGAGCGACGTCCATGCCGAAGCCATATAGCTATACGCCGGTATAAATGCGACATTGAGTACAATAGTAAGTATCGCTCCTACACCTGAAATATAAAGCCCATATTTGGTTTGATCGGATAGTTTGTACCAAACCGACAGATTCATATATACGCCCAAGGCAACATAGCCGAACACCAGCGGAGGTATTACCGGCAGTCCCGTCCAGTATAATGCGGTCTGCTTTGCATCATGCCCTTTTATAAAATACTTCAGTATATCGATGTTGGCTATGAGCCCGACAAATATGATGCATACCAAAATCACGAAATAATTCATAATACGGGCATAGGTCTGACCCGCATTCTTGTTCCTGGCATGATTGAAAAAGAACGGTTCGGCGCCCAGCCGGAACGCATTGATAAAAATGCTGAGGAACAATGATATTTTGGCGCAGGCGCCATAAATACCAACGTCGGTAAGGCTTCCCGGCGGCAAAAGCTTTCCCAATAAGAGCTTATCTAAATTTTCATTTACCAGGTAAGATAGATTAGCGATCAATACCGGCCAGCTGTATGAATACATATTCATCAGCATGGCTCCGTCAAACTTAAATCTGAGTTTCAGCAGTTCGGGCAGTAAAAGCAGCAGCGTAACTACACTGGCAACCAGGTTAGACAGGAATACATAGCCTACCCAACCTCTTTGGTACCATTGACCGAACCATCCGAAACCCGGAAGGCGGTGATGTACCCAAAACGGCACCCCCCATATAAAGAACAGGTTGAGCGCGATAAAAATGCCGATATTGATGGTTTTGATCAGGCTATACCTGCCCGGTTTTCCATCGGCCCTTATTTTAGCGAAAGGGATCACGCACCAGGCGTCGATAACCAGGATGGCCAGGAAATAATCGACATAGGTCACAAAGTCGCTATGACCCGTCCCGGTAATTGCTGAATGATGATGTTTTGCGGCACTGCTTACATTGACAAAATCGGCTATATTGCCGATGAAGGGTATAGTGAACAAAAGAAAAATAATGGTAACCGCAAATACAGATGCGAAAGCATTATTGTAAACCTGGCTCTTTTTGTCCTCATGCTTGTTCAGGTACCGGAAGAAAGTGGTTTCCATACCAAACGCCATTACTGCATTCAGAATGGAAACATAACTGAACATGGTGGTGAGTATGCCGTAAACGCCTGCTGTGTATGCCCTGGTGTAAACAGGTGTAAGAAAAAAGGTAAGAACCCTCCCGGCTATGGTACTGATGCCGTAAACGGCGGTTTGGCCTGCAAATTTTTTAGCGGTCGACAATGGTATTTGATTTCGAATTTCGGATGTTCAATTTCGAATTTGAATGTTTGGCTAATCGATTAAGTCGAAATTCATCACCGGTTTTTTCTTAAGACATCAAAATTACGATAGTTTTTCAATTCGCCTTCATGCGTCTCCACAGAAATTACACTGGCATGTTCGGGGCCTTCTTTGCACCAGTCGAGGAACATATCTAATATCATTTGGTCGGCTTCAGCTTCAATGAATACGCTGCCGTCTGGTTCATTCCGGGCGACGCCCTTTACCCCGAGCTGGTCGGCCACCGCTTTGGTGGATGCGCGAAAAAATACGCCCTGCACATGGCCTTTGACGATAATATTAAGGTGTTTCATGGTAGTTGCAGAAGTTGCTTGGGGCAAATATAGCCGGTGCGAGCATCAATCGCCGCACCGGGCAACCATTTATATCCAAATCATTCAGCCTGCAGCACGGGTAAATCTATTACGAACGTAGCGCCTTTGCCCGGTGAACTACGGACATTGATATGTCCGCCCAGTTCCTCAACCTGCGACTTTACCAAAAAAAACTCCGCGTCGTTTTCTTCGGTGTGCTTATCAAATCGTCTGTATAATGTAAAGGTATGCCAGCGGTACTTTTCCAGGTCAATTCCTTTGCCGTTGTCCGTAAAAGTGATTTTAATGCTGTTCTTATTAAGGAAACTTTCTATGGTGATAACCGGGTCCCGGTCTGGCTGCCTATACCTGATGCTGTTCAATATCAGGTTAAAAAATATATTATATACAAATGCTCTGTAACCCCATAAGTTATCTACCCTGAGATTGCTCTCTATTACGACATTGTTTTCCGAGATAATATCATTCAAATGGTCCTGTAAATCTTTAATAATTGAAGAAAGTGACACCCATTCGCATTTATCATTGGTCCGCCTGCTTGCCTGCAAAATCTGGTTCATTTCAATCACAGCCTTGTCCAGGTCATTCGCTGAAACAGACAATGCCTCTATCGATTCCTTAACAGATTCATTATCAGAATCAGCAGTGCTTAAAATACTAGATAGCCCTATAATATTCGCAAGCGGCGCCCTCAAGCTATGCGAAAGAATATATGCGTATTCCTCCAAATCTTTATTGCGCTGAACAAGTTCAGTTGTCATACGGTTACGCTCTTTCTCATAATGCTTTTTCCTGCTGATGTTTTTAAAGGTGAGAATCATATTGACATTCTGACCATCGGCGCCAGCGACGCCGATCCATTTTACCTCAAACCATTCGGTTGATCCATCCGGCATGTTATAAAATGCCTCATAGGCGATGGTCTCATTATTTTTAACGCGGCGAACCGCCTCATTGATAACAGACTTCCGTTCTTTTGGCAAAAAATCAGGGCCGATATTTCCTATTTTTAATTTTTTATCAAAATGCTTTTTGGCGAAGTCTTGTGCATTGGCATTGAAGGAGATTATCCGCAGATCAGTGTCCAGCAACACAATCGAAAGGTCGGTGTTTTCAAATATTGAGCGTAGATTCGCTTCTGATTTGATCAGTGATGTTTCGGCTGACTTCCGTTCTGTCAGATCAATATGCATCACCATTATGTTCTTCTTCTTCTTATCCTGTAATGGTGAAACAAGGAACTTGAACCAGCGGGTTTTTCCGCGCAAATTCCCCTGGTGTTCGAACTCGAATGTTTTCACCTGGCCCGACAATACACTTTCTATACCCGTCTCTATTTTGCCTTTATCGCTTTTATCAAGCCCAACCGCTTTTTCGCAAATAGCCAGGTAACTATATCCGGTACCATAATGAGGTATGCCGAGGTTATTTTCGAGCGTAAAGTGCTTCCATGAATCGTTAACCGCTATGATCTTTCCGTTTTCGTTTAGCAGAGCGATCAACGGGGGCAACGCATTCAAAACCGCCGCCTGCATCTCTAAAGCTTTCGTCAACTCTTCCTGCTTTTCGGAGATCTGTTTTTCCGCTCTTTTCCTTTCGGTTATATCCTGTATAAAAACTGTTAAACCCTCCTCTGACGGATAGATAGAGTCCTCATACCAAATATCCAGCGGAGCATAATGATCTTCGTTCCGAATTATCTTTTGCTCGTTAAAAGCGCGGTGAAAAGCATGATATGTTGCCGAACCTACGGAATGCGGGAACATCTCCCAAACGTTCTTTCCGATCAGCACATCGGGTGTTAATCCGACGGATTCACAGAACTTTCTGTTCACGCATATGTAACAGAAATTTTTGTCAAGGGAAATAAAGCCGTCTGTCGTCCGGCTCAAAAAAACGTCAATCTGTTTCGTTCGTTCTTTGAGCAGTGTCTCGTCATTCTTCTTTTCTGTAATATCTCTGAAATTGCATACGATCGCGTTGATATCCGTATCGTGGAGCATGTTTGTGTACCGGCTTTCAAGCCAAATATAATGACCCTGTTTGTGCCGCAGCCTGAATCTGACGAGCGTCGATGCCCCCGGGTTTTCAGCGACTTTCCTGACTTTTTCCCGGAGTGACGTTAGATCGTCAGGATGAACCAGTGATTCAAAATCGCCCTCGCGCCTGTCCGCCTCGCGCCAGCCATTTATCCGCTCTGCTGATTTGCTACGGAAAAAGACGTTAAAGCCGCTATCCATCAGCATAACCCCGTCATTGCTGTTCTCTATCAGCTTATAGAACCATTGCTGGGGCCGTATGATTTGTTCCGGGCAGGCTTTTGAGGTGTTTTCAATCTCAATGTCCCATTTTTTCGACTCCAGCCGGCGGCTTAAGTCATGGACCATTATGGCGAAACCGAGAAACTGGCGATCATCAAATACCGGTGTGAAGTTGATACCGGCCCAAAATTTCGAACCGCCTTTTTTTATATGCCAGCTTTCGCTTTTGTATTCGCCTTTTTTCAGCGCCGCTTCAAAAGCGCTTTGCAGTATGTTTCCCCGAATGTCTTCGGGAATATAAAAAACCGAAATATGCCGGCCTATTATTTCCTGTTCTGTATAACCGTTTAGAGACGCCGCTCCATTATTCCATGTTTGGACAAATCCATTTGCGTCCGTCATGAATATAGCCCATTCATTGACCTTAGACACCAAAAGATTAAAAAGTCTGCTTTCAATTTTTTCTATGGCCGCATATTGGCCCATACCCATACCACACATTTTCCTTGAAATTGAATAACCAATAGCTGTATTAACCCGGCTTATTAGGGAGTACCGGGTTTCGTGTTAAACTAATATTAATGTTTTGTTAATATTAATTGAACATTAAAGATATGGAAATATTTTCAATGTTAGGCCGCAAGTAAATTCATTTATTTTTTGAATTTTACTTATTTAAGCCTGGGTCGCTGCTGAAAAAATAAGTGGAATGCAAATTGGCAGCGGTGCTTATCTATAAATAATACTCCATCAGGATGGGAAATGTTTCAACTTTAAATCAACCGCTTAACTTTTGAATGCTCCGTAAAATTCATCCCATCGAGGCCTGTAATGAGATTTAGGCCAGGCGTTTTCCCGGCTTCCAGCGTACCCTTTTCGTCGTCGATACCCAGGAACTTCGCGCCATTCAGCGTCGCCCATTGTATAAGACGCTCAGTGGTTATCGAGGGGAATTTTTCCTGCAAAATGCGCATCTCATTCAGGATGCATAGTTTGGTATTGGATGCCAGGCTGTCGGTGCCAAGCGTGAGGTTAAAGCCCTGGTCGATGAAAAGTTCCACTTTGGGCAGTTTATCCTCGATGTACAGGTTGGCGCCGGGGCAAAAGCAGAAATGCACCTTCCTGTCGAATCGCTTGATGAAATAAATATCTTTCAGGTTGGTGCAGGTATTATGCACCAATAATATATCCTGTTTGTTCGTCAGCAGGGGTATCATCGACTGCACCGAATTCCTTGCCTGCGATTTGAAAAAGCTGATATCGATGCCGAAATGATCGTACAGGTCGAGGAATCCGCCCAGGCGGTAACGGAAAAACTTGTTTTCCTCCTCGCTTTCCTGGTTATGAATACTGAGCAGGTTTTTTCCGGTCTCGGAAAATCTCTTCACCAGCCTGAATAATTCCTTAGATACTGAATACGGCGCATGCGGCGTGATGGAACTTGGCGCAGGTTTAAATTCATTGAGCAGTGCGACCGATTGCTCAAACACTTCTTCGGCACGATCGGGCACGAAGCCGAACATCTCCACAAAGCTGTGGTAGTATATTTTGCTCTTTGCTTTTACAGGTATCGTAATGTTGCTGTTGCAGATATCGCCTACGGCCACAATGCCGTTATCGTACATGTCCTGGTCGGCCTTTACAGCGGCTTCTGCTATAACAGCCTGATCAGCGTGGCGAACGGTTTGTATGTTTTTAATGAAATCGATGAGGCCGCCTTTTGGGGCGATCTTATCCTTCAGGTGTGAAAGCTCGAGGTGACAATGGGTGTTGACGAATCCGGGGCAGATGATACCCTTATGGTACTCTATTTTGCCGGCATCCGCGTCAGGGGGCGGAATATTGGCTATGGAAACTATTTTACCGTCGTCATTTACGGTAATTACACCATTTTTGATCGGAGCGGCATGGACTGGAAAAATGTAATCGGCTTTAAAAATCTTCATTCAGCTTGGTTTAAATATGCCCGTAACGCAAAGCGCCACTTCCCCGGGACATAATACAATCGGCTTGCCCGTATTGTTCTGCTACGGTAATAAAAATTTTACCGTAAAAGGCGTTAACCCTAAATTAAGTAATTTTGCAGTGTGACAAATACAAAAGACAAAACAGATATCCGCAGTCTCAGCCTCGACGCACTGACAAACCGTTTTACCGAAATGGGCGAAAAAGGTTACAGGGCAAAACAGGTTCACGAATGGCTTTGGAAGAAATCGTGCACTGCTTTCGATGAAATGAGCAATATTTCAAAAGAACTACGCGAAAAACTAAAAGAAAATTTTGTTATCAATAACGCAAAAATCAGCAACTCCCAGTTCAGCGCGGATAAAACTATAAAAAATTCCTTTATATTATACGACACCCATTTGATCGAGGGTGTCCTCATTCCCACGCCCGACCGGATGACGGCCTGTGTATCATCGCAGGTGGGTTGCAGCCTAACCTGTAAGTTCTGCGCAACGGGTTACATGGGCCGCAAACGCAACCTCAATGCCGACGAGATCTATGACCAGGTAGTGCTCATCGACCGCCAGGCAAAAGAGAATTATGATCAGCCGCTAACTAACATCGTCTATATGGGTATGGGTGAACCACTCCTGAATTACGCCAATGTGCTTAAGTCCGTCGAAAGGATAACGGCCGGGGATGGGCTGAATATGGCAGCTAAGCGTATTACCGTATCAACCGCAGGCATCGCCAAAATGATCAAAAAACTGGGCGACGACCAGGTGAAGTTCAACCTGGCGCTGTCGCTGCACGCCGCGAATGATAAAAAACGCAACGAGATCATGCCGATCAATGAGCAGAATTCTTTGGTCGCATTGGCAGAGGCTTTGAAATACTATTTCTCCAAAACTAAAAACCCGGTAACCTACGAATACATCGTCTTTAACGATTTTAACGACAGCATCCAGGATGCCATGGAATTGGCTAAATTCTGTAAGCATGTACCCTGCAAGGTCAACATCATCGAATACAATCCCATCGCTCTGGCAAACTACCGTAATGCGGCAGAAGATAAGATCGAAGCTTTTGCCGACTACCTGCGGAAACAGGGCGTCGTGACCAACATCCGCCGCAGCCGGGGTAAGGATATCGATGCGGCATGCGGGCAATTGGCGATTAAAGAGAAAGAAAAAGCGGTGTAATTTGCTGGTACATTACACCAGGCGTTCCTAACGGAACGCTTCGTCATTGTTGATTTGTTTCTACCAACGAGTTGTTCCGATGGAACAAATTAAATTGAACCTCAATTCAATATCCTTGTTCCGTAGGAACATTTGGTCGGTAGAAAAACGACATCATTGGTTTTCGTTCCGTAGGAACGATTCGTGATTGGGCCGTCTGGCACATCAAACGGCGAGTATGGCACCCACCATACATTCCTAACGGAACGCTATATCGTTTTTGAATTATTTGTACCAACGAGTTGTTCCGATGGAACAAATTAAATTGAACCTCAATTCAATATCCTTGTTCCGTAGGAACATTTGGTTGGTAGTAAAGAAAGAAGCGTCTATTTTTCGTTCCGTAGGAACGGTTCGTGATTTGGCCGCCTGGCAGATCAATCGGCGACTATGGCAGCCACCATGCATTCTTAACGGAATGCTATATCGTTTTTGAATTATTTGTACCAACAAGTTGTTCCTCCGAACCATTATTCATTGCAAAAATTCTCTAAATTCAATCCGTGAAACTGCGTTCCGCATACCTGGCCGATTTCGTCGCACTGCTTTTCCCCGAAGTTTGTGAAGCATGTGGAATTACACTCGTGGCAGGTGAACAACTGATCTGCACCGATTGCCGCTACAACCTGCCTTTCACCAATTTCCATTTCAAGCCGGATAATATGGTCGCCCAGCAGTTCTGGGGAAAGATCCATGTCGAAGCGGCTTATGCCATGTGCTATTTTGCCAAAGGCGGAAAAATGCAGCACCTGATGCATCAATTCAAATACAAGGGCCGGTCGAAGATCGGCAATTTGCTGGGTAACATCGCCGCCGCTCAATTGCAGGAAAGCTCGTCTTATGACAACCTGGATGCCATAATCCCGGTACCGCTGCATAGAAAGCGTTTACGTAAGAGGGGCTATAATCAGAGCGCTTGTTTTGCCCAGGGCATCGCGGAAAAATTGAATATCCCGGTAATAGAAGACAACCTGGTGCGGGTTAGGGCTACTGAAACACAAACGCACCGCTCACGCTTCCTGCGGTTCGAGAATATGCAGGAGGTGTTTCAGGTACTTGACCCGGGCGCTTTAAAAAATAAATACGTGCTTTTGGTAGATGACGTGATCACGACCGGCTCAACCCTGGAAAGCTGCGGCGCAGAACTACTGAAAATCGAAGGATTGAGGTTGAGTATTGCAACGATTGCCTGTGCCGAATGAACACGATTTGAAGATTTGATAGATAAACTGAATACCGGCCGCAAACTTATTAGCCGCCTTAACTAATCTCTAATTAACTAATCACTAATCAACTAATCTCCGATCAACTAACCTTCTGATATTTCGCCAGCTTGTCGTATAAACCTTTCGGATCGAAGGGCTTCAGGATATAATCATTCATACCGCACTCGTGGATTTCGTTGATCTCGCTGATCAGCATCGAAGCGGTTAATGCGATAATTGGTAAATTCTTGTAGAAAGATTCGTCTTTTGAACGGACGATACGGGTGGCTTCAACACCATCCATGACAGGCATATGCACATCCATCAATACCACGTCGATGTTATGGTCGCTCTCTATCTTCTCCACCGCCTGTTCACCGTTCTCTGCAAACTCCATTGTTATCCCCCAGCGGCTGAGTACTTTACTGATGAGTAACCTGTTGATCTGGTTATCATCAACCACCAAAACGTGCAATTGTATAGCTGTTTCTATCATAGTCTGTCGTCAGTCAGTGCGAATCCTTATCCCGGTAAAGCGGGTAAGCATCCATCAATCTATGCACCTTTTTACGGATTTTCCGCAAAGAAGGTTCACTGTCCGGAGCATTTATTACAGCGTCGATCAGCTCGACGATCAGGTCCATTTGCTTCTCCTTCAAACCGCGGGTTGTGATAGCGGCGGTACCCACGCGGATACCTGAGGTAACAAAAGGCGACTTGTCATCAAACGGCACCATGTTCTTATTTATTGTAATGTCGGCGGCGACTAGCGCGTTTTCCGCGGCTTTACCGGTGACATTTTTATTACGCAGATCAATGAGCATCAGGTGGTTATCGGTGCCGCCCGAGATGATCTCGTAACCGCGATCGACAAAGGACCTGGCCATTGCAGCCGCGTTTTTCTTCACCTGAACGATGTATTTCATATATTCCTCGCTCAGCGCTTCGCTGAAAGCAACTGCTTTAGCAGCAATGATATGCTCCAACGGACCGCCCTGCGTACCGGGGAACACCCCCATATCCAGCAGGTTCGACATCATTTTCGTTTCACCTTTGGGCGTTTTCAGGCCGAACGGATTTTCAAAATCCTTACCCATCATGATGATACCGCCGCGCGGGCCGCGCAAAGTTTTGTGTGTCGTAGTGCTTACAATGTGGCAATGAGGTAGCGGATCGTTCAAAAGTCCCCTGGCGATCAGTCCCGCAGGGTGCGAAATGTCGGCCAGCACCAAAGCGCCTACCTGGTCGGCCACTTTCCGGATAAATTCATAATCCCAGTCGCGTGAATACGCCGAAGCGCCGCAGATGATCATTTTCGGTTTTTCTTTCAGCGCCACTTTTTCCAGCATGTCGTAATCAACCAGGCCGGTGTCCTTCTTCACCCCGTAAAAATGAGGCTCGTATAATTTACCTGAAAAGTTAACCGGAGAGCCATGCGTAAGGTGCCCGCCATGCGAAAGATCGAAACCCAATATCTTGTCGCCCGGCTGCAAACAAGCCAGCATCACAGCCGCGTTGGCTTGCGCGCCCGAGTGCGGCTGAACATTCACCCATTCAGCGTTGAACAATTGTTTAGCGCGTTCGATCGCGATATTTTCGATCTCATCGACAACCTGGCAGCCGCCATAATAGCGTTTACCCGGCAGGCCTTCGGCATATTTATTGGTAGCTACGGACCCCGCTGCCTCCATCACCTG
>JAFDZL010000517.1 GCA_018266935.1 Bacteroidota bacterium
ACGGAACAAATCATGCTATAAATAGGGTTATTTGCAAAGCTATGGTTTGAAAATCGAAAAGGGCTCTTTTTCGTTCATCTGCCAATTGTTCCGTGGGAACAACTTGTCGGTAGAACAAGAAGAATTATGCCAAGCGTTCCCTTCGGAACGTATGGTCGGCGCTAATCCAATTCTTTGAATGCACGTTGTCTGTCCCGATCATTTCACGAATCGTTCCTACGGAACGAAAAATCTATATTTTTCATTTTCTACCAACCAAATGTTCCTACGGAACAAATTGTACGATAAATGGAATTATTTGAAATAGTTATAGCTCCGAAAATCGGAAAAGGCGCTTTTCGATCATCCGTCAATTGTTCCATAGGAACAACTCGTCGGTAGAACCAGGCAAATTATATGACGCGTTCCGTATGGAACGCTTGGTGGGGCGCTATTCCAATTCTTTGAATGCACGTTGTCTGTCCCGACCATTTCACGAATCGTTCCTACGGAACAAATTGTGCGATAAATGGAATTATTTGACGTAGTTATAGCTCCGAAAATCGGAAAAGGCTCTTTTTCGATCATCCGTCAATTGTTCCATAGGAACAACTCGTCGGTAGAACCAGGCAAATTATGTGACGCGTTCCGTATGGAACGCCTGGTGGGCGCTATTCCAATTCTTTGAAGATATATCGTTCGTCCCAATCTACTTCGAAGAGCGTCAAAAATTTCCTGTATTCTTCCAAAAAGGTGGTTTTTTTGTGATGTTTTTCCTGGTTAATAATGTACCGAACAACGTCAGAGACCTGGCTTTTCGAATATGAAAAGGCACCATAACCTTCCTGCCAGGAAAAAGGCTGCGAACAAAAGGCATTCGCCTTGATCCATTTACTGCTCTCCGTTTTTACATTTTGTATCAACGATGAAACTGATTGATGCGGGCGCATTCCGCCAAGGATATGAATATGGTCCGGCATGCTGTTGATTTGAAGCATTTTATGATTGTTTTCCTGGAAAATTCCGGTTATGTACTGATGCAGTCTTTCTTTCCAGTCAATGCCAATTAAGGCTTCTCGATATTTCACAGCGAAAACAAATTGGATGTGAATTTGGGTATAGCTATTTGCCATGTTGTGATCGGTTTATGTTGCAAGATAATCAAATCACCAATCGTTCCTATGGAACGAAAATAAATGACATTAT
This sequence comes from Bacteroidota bacterium, assembly GCA_018266935.1. Classification (GTDB taxonomy): domain Bacteria; phylum Bacteroidota; class Bacteroidia; order Sphingobacteriales; family Sphingobacteriaceae; genus Mucilaginibacter. The sequence continues at coordinate 1,186 of JAFDZL010000517.1, forward strand.
TATTTCTACCGACGAATTGTTCCTACGGAACAAGCCCGCTTTAAAAGCATGGATTGGTTAGTTTAAGTCAATTTAGTTTTTGATAATTTGCTATCTTCATAGTATGAAAGCGAAACCTGTCTTTATCATTTTCGGCGTACTGGTTGTTATCACCTGCGCCTTTTTGTTTTTTAGCGGCCGTTTCTTGTCCAGGCCAAAAACAAATGAAGTTTATGCCTTCCTCCAGCAATTCAATGACCAGTTGAAAAAAGGCAACACGGATAGCGTATTAAGTTATTTCGAAGTAAACAAAAAAGCAGGAGTGTTGCGGCGTTTGGTTAACGTGCTTTCCAATAAGGCAGATTTTAAAGGCGCCAAAGAAGTATTGCTCAGTCTCTCACTAACCATTGAACCGGAAGATATCCATATCATGAATAACGAGATAGCTTCTGCAACGTTGCCCGTATATCTTATCGCTGATAGTATTCCAACCAAAGTATCGGTGCTGAAACTGAAGGTGCACAAAACTTCCGGCCATACTTACAAGATCGTCCATGTTGACGCAAATAAACTCGCGATCGATTATGCTACATTCGTCACCCTTGTAAAAGCTAAGCAGTTAAAAGATGACGCTATTTATGATCCGATGACCCTGGCTGCTTTTAAAACAGCCGAACAATTGAAAGGTAAGTACGACAGCGTGGTTTGGTTCGCCCACATGGATAAGAAGACCTGGTTTTATGTTGTAAAGGGTAAGTGGGACATGTCTCAGGACATTTTTCGCTATAAGGATACCGTTACGGAGCCTTATAAAATGGGTCTGGTTGGCCCTGACCTGAAAGAGATCATACCGGCGGAATATGATCTGATCCACAATATCAGCGGGACATTCCCGGGCCTGGTCGAGGTCGAGAAAGGCGATAAAAAAGGCTTTTTTGACTTGCAGGGAAAGATAGTAATACCTGTTAATTATGATCAGGTATTCCCGATAGATGATGATGCCAACCTCGCCGTGCTGCGTAACGGCGATGATTATTTCTACCTCAAAAAGGATATGACCATCTCGGAGAAAACTGATATCAAGGTGGCCGATTTTTTTCCGAAGATCAGGAAAATATCCAGTGCCTACAATCTATCTGATAATGCATTGTCGGTTATCACGGAATATAATTCGCGGACCGATCACGGCGCCATTTATGTACCACCGTCTTATCTCGCGGATCTGAACATTATCGCAAAAGAGGAGGACTTCAAGAATCCGCTAAGGAAAGTAGAGTTTGAAGAAGTATCCGCCGGATATGATGTGGACCTCTCCAATTCGAAAAGCGGAGGTGAGACCAACTGGCTGCAGGCATCTTTTTATTCTATCAGGGATTATTTTCTCGGCGGAAGAAGCGAATTTTATGACAAAAGGAATATGCTGGTGATCGATAAAAAGCGGAACCGGATATTCGGGCAAGACTTTACTACCGACTATTCGCCGGATGGAGGCGATAGTTACTCGGGCAAGTGTAATATCGATAACATCAGGCAGGTTAACGATAGTCTTTATGAGGTAAAAATAGGGAGTATCCTATACGTTCAGTTATATGATTCGACCAAATACATTGCAGGCGGCCCTTACTACCATTACCTTGTTGTACGGAATAATAAGATGGTCGAACTGCCGGATAACAGGAATTTCGGTTTTACGAAGTATGTGAAGCTGGACGATTCATACATGAACGGCTGTTACCAGGTACAAACTTCAGGTACTGATGGTGCGCCCGATGACGTCAAAACTGTCAATCAGCTCACTCCGGAGATGTTGCGATACATGAAGAACGAGATCTATGCCGATTATGCCTATAAATTCAAAGACAAACGCTGGCAATCGGTTTTTGAAGACGTCTCGTCCTACTACGATCGCCAACACGGCGGGGTCAAAGAAGGTAATGAGAATGTTAACGACTCCCTGACTGTTATCGACAAATACAACATCAACTGGATCGTCCAAAAGTTGAAGGAGACACAATCGACCACGCTTGCCGCCAAATGAGTATCGCGTATAAAGTAATACGGTATTTCGCGTTCATACTCATACTTATTTTGTGTATGGGCACCTTGCAATACCTGAGCTTTAAGCCGGATATTGCTTTCCTGAAACTGAAGCAGTTTGCCGTGCGGACGGGGATTTACCTGCCCGCCTTTTACGCGCATATTTTTGGGGCAAGCACTATTCTTATCGCAGGGTTCCTGCAATTCTCAAAAAAGATACAGGCCAATAAGCAGCTGCACCATTTGCTTGGGAAAGTCTATGTTTTCGGCGTGCTGTGTTTCGCCGCGCCGGGCGCTTATGTGATGACATTTTTCATCCATCGCGGGACAGGTGTTTTTATCTCCTTCCTGGTACAGAATACGCTTTGGATAATATTCACCTTGCTCGCCTTCCTCTATATCAAAGACCGCCGGGTTGACGCCCACGTGATGATGATGCGTCGCAGCTATTCACTCGCGTTTGCGGCCGTCACGCTGCGGTTTTACATTTGGGTTTTGACGGTTTTCGGGCATGGTGTGGCATTTGAAAATAATTATGTGATCATTGCGCTGCTGAGTTGGATACCGAACCTCCTTGTCGCGGAATGCATCAATTATGGTCACCGCAAAAACCTGGGCGCAAGAAACTTAAAAGGTAAAACCCTACCTTTATACAAATGAGAAGTAAACGCCTGTTCTTTTTACCACTAGGCCTTGCGATTGGCATGGGTATCGGCGTGGCTTTGAACAGCATCGCGATCGGCGCCGGGGTTGGCGTTGCGCTGGGCGTGGCCATGGCGAGTATTTATGAGGGCAGGCGGCTGAAGAAATGATATTCAGCTATACTTAGGCTTTACCACCCAAACTTCAATGCAAATACCGATCAAAATTCCTGCGGTGTACGAAACCAGGTCGCCCCAGAAAAAGGTCTCTCCCAATATCATTCGCCCCAAAAATGTATGCCTGAGATTATCGATCCATTCCGCCTGGTAAAGCTGGCTGAATTCAATAGCGTAGCTGACAACTATACTGATCAGCGCGATCTTCCGGATAGGCGCTTTGAGCAGAAAGAACCGCAGTATAAAATAGATCATCGTCGCCCAAAGCACGTCGCCTATCCAAAGCGGGAAGATGGTAAAATGCCGTGACAATAGTCCCAGCACGACAATGCAGCAGGTGATCAAAAAGTATTTTATCCGCTGCCTGATCATGGTCAATTGCCCACAGGCAGGTTTTTGAATTGTTCGGGAGTAAGCTTTTTATATCCTGCCGGTGTTGAAAATACGCCATCAGGCACCGGTTCGAATTTGATCTCTTTGACAACAGTTTTCGTAATTATGCCGTTCTGGTTAAGCGTGAAAGCAAGCGGCACGCCATAAGTGGTATCAAACACGGCAGTAATATAGCTGGGCACCATTTTAATATCTTTACTAAACCAGACCTCGCTGCTGATAAGCGTGTTTTTATCCATTAGCACGAATTTGGTGGCCTTGTGCCCGAGGATGATTTTAGATTCTGTAGTCGCGGCGTATATGAAATTCGCGGGGTGCAATATATCGCCCTGGTCTGCTTTCTTATAATCTATGACGTATTGGGCCTTATCCGATCGCAGCATCACCCGCATGAAATTGGTGGGCTTATGTGTTATCACCGTTGTTGCATCCGCACCGGCTTGTTGTACGGTTACGGTCGAATCGCCTTTGAAATAAACGATAGCGCTTTTGGGCAGAAAATTGGCGTAACTTTTCAGGCTGTCGGGCAATTCATAGTCAATGCCATAAGTGATTGTGCCTTGCTTTACTTCCTTTTTTTTGCAGGAAGCCAGCAAGACCAGTACAATCGGGATCGTCAGTAACACATTTCGCATACCGCTTAATATTAAGGAACCAAAAGTATTAAAAATGAATGGTCTGTTCCTTCCTCCCAAAAACCAAAAAATTAGTTGTCAAAATCTTCGGAAACACCTTAACATTTTTAAAATCTATTACGTAGAACAGGTTGAAATACAGCAAACTGAACTAAATAAATGAAGCTGATCTAATTGTTTTTGAAGATACCCCGGACCCTAATTGATCTACTAAAAACAACAAAATGATGAAATGCATAGTCGTATTAATGGCAGCTGCGGCCATAATATCGGTTAAAACTCCATGCTTTGCTCAGCAACATCACGTCCTCACCAAATACGGCGACGACGTCGGCACACTCGATGGCATCATCAAAGCCTACTATGACGTTGTAAGCGTTAAGAAAGGCGAAAAAGTGATCTACGAGCGCGATAGCCTGCTGCACATTACCGATGTTCGCGTAGGTTCGGCAGGTATCGATGCTAAAGGCAACCCGGTACTGCACTATACCACCCTGCAGCAATACCACAAAGAATCGGACGCCTACATGGAAAAGAACGGTTTCTACGAGCATGAGACCGCCCGCCAGGTTCAAAACATCCGCAACATCTACCACGTATGGAGCTCGTATGAGGAAAGGAATGAGCCGGGCGGCAAGATCATCGGCCAGGGCATCAACAGCATCGAACTGTATTATGACGGCAAGCGTTTCTGGATACTGGGCTGGTTCTACGATTAATTAATCCGGGCGCGTAACCTTGGTATCAACTAAGCGTAAAACAGCGCTTAGAATTCACACCTTTTACCTGTAAATATTTTGATATAAGTATATGGAGAACATATCCAAAAGTAAAACTTTAGAGCAAGACATCGAGCCTTTCGTCAAGACCGATGAACGGCCGGCTACGTCGCGTACCGACCTGCTGGACGAGTTTGACTCACTATTGGCAAACCGCCGGTTCGATAACAAAATGTCAAAAAAATACCTGGGACGCGTGCGTGCGCCACGACTGATCGGCGGCATCGGCGGGGCTGCGTTGTGCGTAGCGGCAGTTGTCCTGGTTTTGATGCCTGCTACTGCGCATGAGGGCACGCTGCGTTATATCCTGGCAGGCGGCATGCTTGTCGGCGGCGCTTATATCGCAGTAAAATTTGCATTATAATCTATCGCAGGAATAAGTTATGTCAAGTCCGAACGCAAAGAGGGTGTTATTGGTTGACGACAACCCCTTGTTCCTGAAAGTCTTAACACATGCGTTTACCAAATCCGGTTTCGAATGCACTCCCTGCATATCCGCAAGCGAGGGTATCGATTACCTGAACATGAATATTCCGGACGCCATTCTTTCCGACTACGAAATGCCCGAAATGAATGGTATCGAGTTTAGGAAATGTTTGATCCAGAACTCCGATTTTAAAGACATTCCCTTTGTTTTCCTGAGCTACATCACCGACCAGGACCTGAT
>JAFDZL010000518.1 GCA_018266935.1 Bacteroidota bacterium
GTACATAATCAGTCAGCGCTTTCATATCCGGGAATTTCTCATTGGTTTTGATAGTACCGTCGGCATTACGAGCGGGTGCTTCCCAGCCATCGTCGATGTTAATGTATAACCAGCCATGGGCGCTTAACTTGTCAGCCATTTGATTGGCAGCAACTTTAACGCGCTGCGTATTTACGCTCAGGCCAAATGCATTCCAGCTGTTCCACCCTAATGCCGGCGTCAACCCGATAAGATCACCAATTTTAATGGTGAATTTTTTAGTGGCGCTGCCGAGCTTATTGCTCACGGTAAAGGTAACATGGTAATCGCCTTTCTCCTTAACAGCTCCTGTGATGATACCGGTGATACCGTCTATTGTGAGCCCGGCGGGTAAGCCTTTAGCTTTATAGACGAGTGGTTTCTGGCCAGTGGCAGGGACCCGGTACAAAAACGGATTCCCCGGACGTTCCCCAAAAACGTCCGGTCCATTGATCCGTGGTTTCGCCTGCACGGCAGGCGTTAAAATATAAGGTGTCTCTTCTGTCCGCGTGATGTTCTCGCCCGACTTGCTCTCCGTGAACGAATAATAAATGTGATACGCGCGTTGCAGCAGCGGTCCCGCTGTTACCGTATAAGCGAAAGGTTTATCCTTTGTAAAAGCAGCAGCTACTGTTTTAATATAAATAGTTTTGCCTGTTTCGGGATCGATCACTTTACAGTTGAATTTCCCCTGGTAGTTGTAGTCGCTTTTAGAGACCAGCTTAACGGATTTTTTTATCGTGTTTGCACCAAAAGTAAAATCGCCGTCGGTGTTAATGAGCACGTTATCAGTCACCGCCACCATGTGCAGCTTGAAATCCTCGCCATACATGCCACCTGCACCACCGGTGTCGAATAAGCGGACAGCTATCACATTTTCCTTGTTCCACAATATTGCAGGGTCGTTTGCGGAGATGGAGAATGACCCCGGCCCGTAAATGCCCTTGGTAATGTCTTCGCCATCGCGGTAATTCTTGTAGATCAGCTTACCGTTCAAATAAACTTCGCCGCCGTCATCAAGGTATCCAAGGTTGAAGTGGATGCTATCTTTCAGGAATGCCCTTTCTTTCAGCGATGATGGAATAATGACGTGCAGCCTGTACCAGCCGTAGCCGTCGGTGTGCGGATAGCCTTGCTCTTCCCATGGCACGGCGACATTGGCAACTTTCCAGGCATCATCCTTGTATTGCGGAGACGACCATGCTGTTGAGTCGCCTATTTTAAATCTCCAGCCTTTGGTCAATGCAATAGTCTGCCCCCTGGCCGGCACCAAAGCAGATAATGTTAATGCAAGTAATAATAGCTTTCTCATAATTTCAGGTTGGTTTATTGGGCAAAAATACCTACATATTTAACCTGTTCGGGGAACCAGACGGTCATTTCGCCTTTGCCCCTGTTGGCCCAGGAATAATAGGGTATCGCGGTTAAGGTTGCGTTTTGTGTGCTTACGTTTTGCCCTGAGGAGTCGATATTTACGCTCTTCACATCGGCTTTCAGCACCATCACACCATTTAAAAGGCCCTGTTCATATTCAGACTTGAATTCGGCGTCCTTTGGTATGATGATGTTTGACGCAAGACCGTTATTGTCCTTCCATTCGGCGCAGTACATGATCGGCCCTCTTTGCAGCGCCACTTTTTGGTTATCGTCGCCTATTTTGCTGTTGGCTACCACCCGCCGTACTTCCATTGGCAGATTCACTTCAACTTTATCGTTCTTCTTCCACTTCCTGCTGATCACAGCGTAGCCGTTTTCGATCTTGTAATCGACGGGTGAACCGTTCACTTTTATCTCCGCATGTTGTGACACCGTATGCTCGTAGCTGTACAGGTCCGAAGGCATAGCTTCGTTCCGCGCCCAGCCCGGGATACGGATACGTAAATCCATGTTCATTGCCGATTTGGGGTTGATGGTAAACGCCAGCACGCCATCCCATGGGTAATTGTTTTGTTGAACGATAGTGACAGGTTTGTTATTAACCATCAGGTTTCCCGTACCGCTGATAAACAGGTTCACATAAACAGAATTACCTTTTTCTGCATACATATAGCCCGGTATCGACGGGATCAATCGAACAACGTTCGTCGGGCAGCATGAGCAGGTGAACCAGCCTGAACGCTCGGGCTCGGTATCTTCGCCTTTAAAGTTATTGGTGATCTGCATCGCATTGGTATAGAAAAACGATTTACCATCCAAACCAACACCCGAGATCAATCCATTGTACAATGTCTTCTCCAGCACATCGATATACTTCGAGTCGCCGTGCAGCAGGAACATGCGTTCGTTCCAGAACACGCTGCCTATAGCTGCGCATGTCTCGTTGTATGCTGTAGCATTGGGTAATTCGTAGTTCTCGCCGAAACGTTCACCATCGCCAACCGCGCCTATACTGCCCTGCACGTACATCTTTTTGCCCACCATATTGTCCCATATCCGGTCGATGGCTTTCAGGTAAGCCGTATCGCCGGTAAGCGCAGCAACGTCAGCCATACCCGAATACAGGTACATTGCACGAACGGCATGACCTTCGGCTTCTGTCTGGTCGATGACAGGCACGTCGTCCTGGAAGTACTTACCGTTCTCGTATTCGTTCTTGCTTTTGGGATTATATTTCTTGATGCCCCGCTGATCTATAAAAAACTTGGCCAGGCCCAGGTAATCCTTCTTCCCGGTGATCCGATATAGTCTCACTAAACCCATCTCGACGATCTCGTGCCCGGGCGCCACGGCTCTTTTACCCGGACCGAATGTGCGAACAAGCAGGTCGGCATTCTTTAGCGCAATATTGAGAAAATTGCGCTCGCCTGTAGCCATATAATGCGCGGCTGCAGCCTCATACATGTGACCCGCGCAATACAATTCGTGGCTCATCTTACCTTCATTCACCCAGCGTTCGGGACCGGCCCATGGACCGGGATGCAATGGGTCGATGGTCCGGGCAGTATATAAATAACCGTCCGGCTCCTGTGCCTTGCCGACTATAGCGATCAGCGAATCCAGGTAAGCCTGCAGTTTGGGATCGGGGTGTTCGGCTAATGAATAAGAGGCCCCCTCGATGGTTTTATAGATGTCGGTATCGTCGAACGGATAAACCGTGCAGAATTTGCCCTTATGCTCGGCAGCCATCACAAAGTTTTTGACGCGGCCGGTACTTTCACACCGGGCAAACGATGCCGGTATGGTAACGGCGCGATTGGTTTCGATACGCGATGTCCAAAACTGGTCGCTCAGTTTAACGCTGGTAAAGGGAACCGGCTGGATAGGATAGTCGCTGTTTTGGGCAAAAGCAGCAAAGCTGCTGCAAGCTATCGCCGCCAGGCAAATGGTCTTTTTCATGATCGCATTCCGAAAAACCAAAGGTACGGTTGAATGCAAACCGACGTATGGTATTTATTAGCTTCTTATTACCATATTTTAACCTAAAAATTGACCTTGATTAAATATTCATGCAAAATAAGGGCAAAAATCAGCTAAAAACAGTTATTGGGCTTATTTATTGACGAGCAAAAGTGAGATTGGACTGCGATTTCGTTTTTTTTACTATATTCACTTGATTTTCAACCTTTCACAATTATGGACAATTCAAAAACATTCGCCGGGAATTATCCCTCCGACAGGAACTTCGTCTTATTATTGATGGTTATCACCTGGGCCGCGATCATTTCGGGCTTCGGTTACGATATCGCTCAACGGAGCATTCATGGCACGCTGCACTTTCCGGCGATCGTCCATATCCACGCGGTCGCGTTTGTAGGCTGGCTGGTATTGTTCACGACACAGGTGCTGCTGGTACGCATCAATAACCTTGCCCTGCATAAAAAACTGGGCCTGATAAGTTTTGGGTTGATCCCCGCGATGGTGATATTGGGTACGGCTGCGGCCATCGTTAGCCAAAGAGTGGAATGGGGTACCCCTGACAGCGACCTGCATTTTACCGTGGTACAGTTCGGCGACATGCTGATGTTTGGCTGCGTAGCCGGCACAGGAATTTATTTACGGGAAAGAAACAACGTGGCGCATAAACGACTGATGCTGGTGGCAACGCTTATACTGACGGATGCAGGTTTCGGCCGATGGCTGATGATCAAGGCGACGCCTTTATTCGGCGACGATTTCTTCAAATATACCACGCTAAGCGAGGGTTTCTGGCGTTTTTGGGCCTATGAAGTTCCACCCACGCTGATTCTGATCCTCGCCCTTGGGGTGTATGACCTGGTAACCCGTAAACAATTGAACAAAGTTTATGCATGGGCGGTGGGTTTCTATGTGCTCGTCACCGCTGCAGAAGGTTGGTTATATTATAATGGAACCTGGTTTACCATGATGAAGCACCTGATCGGAGTGCAATAAAATGCAAAGTAAAACGAAGATGCGGACCACGGTCATTGTTGAAAACTTAGGCGCCTGCCCATTTTTCTTTTGCATTAAAAATCTTACATTTAACACCGAAACGAACCAATTATGAAGAAAAAACTATTTATTTCTGCAGCGCTGTTATCCTGCTTTGTTTTTGTGATGGCGGTTGTGGCCGACCTGAACGGTAAATGGAAGGGCACCATCCACATACCTGACGGTACTGATCTCCCTGTAACCTATGATTTCAAGGCGGATGGCGACAAGTTAACGGGTACTGCAGAGTCTCAAGCCGGCACCGTGAGCATTGATGACGGCAAAATAACAGGTGACAACTTTTCATTTAAGGTTACCGTTGACGGTACCGATTATCCGCATAAGGGCAAAATGTACGCTGATTCATGCGGCATGGATATCGATTTTGGCGGTAATCCTGTACATTTCACTATAAAACGCGATACAACCAAGTAATATTCAACCCAAACAGTTCATAGTAAAAGGCCCTGCCCCGTGCAGGGTTTTTTGTTGGAATTATTCTTTACCTTTAATACATATTATTCAATACCGGAAGATGAAACGAGGGTCGCTTGTTACACTAACGATTTTGCCCTGCATCGTTTTTATAATGGCTGTAAACGATGGCCTGACCGGCAAATGGAAAGGCGTGATCAAAACACCTGACGGCCATGGTCTGCCGGTGGCGTATTATTTCAAGGCCGATGGCGATAAACTCACCGGCACTGCGAAGTCGCCTGAAGGGGTTTTTGACATTCTGGACGGCAAAGTAACAGGCGATACTTTTGGTTTTAAAACCATCGGTAACTTTGGCGATACGTATGTGACGAAAGGTAAAATTTATGCTGATTCATGTAGCATCGATATCGATTTCGGCGATGGCCTGAAAGCTCATTTCACTGTAGTTCGTGATACAAGTAAATAATGCAAACCCAAAACTATCTAAATATGAAAAGAAAGATTCTGATAGCAGCGCCTTTATTGTTATGTTTCGCCATAGCGTTTACCTACTTTACCGGCGTCGATGGTAAATGGTCAGCCATGTTGAAAGGGCCTACGGGCATCGAATTCCCGATAACTTATTCGTTTAAAACTGATGGTTCGACACTTAGCGGCACGCTAACTTCGGAAATGGGCACCTACAACATCGTAGATGGCGTAGTTAAAGGCGACAGCCTGTGGTTTACCGCTGACCTCAAAAACATGAAGGTGAAGAACGTGGGTAGATATTATGCCGATGGCGACTCGATCAGCCTGCGTGTAGGAGCGAGATCGACGCATACGGCGTTACATCGCGCCGCAGATAAATGATATTTTTTCAATCCATTCTTTAACCATTTAAAAACCAAACCATGAAAAGAAAGATCTTGATCACCGCCGCGCTGATGCTTTGCTTCGGCGCTGCGTTCGCCTGGTTTGCCGACGTAAACGGCAAATGGAGCACAACCCTTAAAACGCCGGATGGCAACGAGTTTCCACTTACTTACTCGCTAAAATCTGACGGCTCGACCCTCACCGGAACCGTCGATTCGCCACAGGGCGCAATTGACTTGACCGAGGGAAAGGTAAAGGGCGACAGCTTGTGGTTCAGCGTGGATGCCGGCGGCACCAAAGTCCTCAATGCGGGTAAATATATCGCTGCCGGCGATTCCATCAGCCTTGGGATCGACTTCCAGGGTATGAAATTCCACACGACACTGAAACGGGCAGCCGATAAGTAATGCCTATTCAAAGACTATATGAGGCCTTGCTTCCGCAGGGCCTTATTTATGTCTTCGTGTTGTAACAAACAATTCGACCCAAAGTCTTAATAAAAACAAACCACCACAGCAAACCATTACCAGCCATGAAAAAGATACTGATCACCACAGCCCTTGTCTGCACGTTCGCGGCGGCATTCGCTTATTTTGCCGACCTGAACGGCAAATGGTCGGGCACATTGAATGCTCCCGACGGCAATCAATACCCGTTGAACTATACCTTTAAAGCCGATGGCGATAAACTGACCGGTTCCGGCATGTCGCCCCAGGGCAGCGTCGATCTGACCCAGGGTGCGCTAAAAGGCGACAGCCTCTTTTTTCATATGGATGTTAACGGGGTTGATGTGCTGAATAGCGGTAAATACTACGCCGCCGGCGACTCTGTCGGTCTGACCATCGACTACCAGGGTTATAAAATGCATACCACGCTAAAACGCGCAGCCGATACTAAATAAGTAACCATATTCCATAGTTTTCATAGAGTCCCTTCCGTCATCGTTTGGCGGAGGGGTTTTTTGTCGCATAAAAATCAAATGGCGTGTAACTATTTGATTTAGAAGAACGTCATATCAAAAACGCAAACCATGAAAAGAAAGACTTTATTATCCGTAGCCCTGGCATTCGTCGCTACCGTCGCTTTAGCGGCTATTGCCGACCTGTCCGGCAAATGGGTAGGCTCCGTAAAAGACCCTGACGGCAATGACCACTCCATACATCTTGTGTTTAAAGTTGACGGTGAAAAACTAACAGGCACCGCGCAGGCCGATGGAGACCCACAGAACATCGAGGAAGGCAAGGTAACGGGCAACGATTTTTCATTCAAAGTTACCACCCACGACGGCGATGCTATCCCGGTTTACGGGAAATATGTTGCCGAAGGCGACTCGGTGTCTCTTAATTTTGAACAGAATGGCGGAAAATTCCACCTCACCCTCAAACGCGATAATAATTAAAATGATGAAAAGAAGAACTTTGATCAGCGCTGCCTTAATAGGTTGCTTCGCAGTCTTCCTGGCCGCCGCAATTGCCGATATGTCGGGCAAATGGAAAGGTTCGTTAAAGGACCCTGACGGCAACGATCACCAATTCCACCTTGTCTTTAACGTAAACGGCGATAAGCTTACGGGTACAGCTCAAGCCGAAGGTAATCCGCTGGATATCAACGATGGCAAAGTTACGGGAGACAATTTCTCGTTCAATGTCAAGGACGACGATGGCAATGTGATACCGGTGGACGGGAAATACATCACACAGGGTGATTCTATTTCGCTGAATTTTTCAGAGAACAGCATGAAATATCATGTGACATTTGTCAGGGACGATAAATAATCTGAACCCATGAAAAGAAAAGCCTTGATGACAGCCGCCCTGGTATGCGGCTTTATCGTATGCCTGGCAGCGACCTTTACCGACATTTCGGGCAAGTGGACAGGCCCTATCACCCTGCCCGACGGCAATCAACTGCAACTGAATTATACATTTAAGGTGGAGGGCAATAGTTTAACCGGCACCGGACAGGGGGACGGGAATCCGGCTGATATCAAAGAAGGAAAAATAACCGGCAATGATATTAGTTTTAAAGTGTATGATGACAATGGCGAGGTAATTCCACACAACGGCAAGTACTACCCTGACGGCGATTCTATCTCGATGAATATCGAGGCGCATGGCAATAGGTTCCATACGACACTGAAACGGGTGGCTGACAAGTAAAGCCGCGAAGGGGTTATTTCAAAGTAAGGGCATACAGGCAGCCATCGGCGCTGCCAAAAAATACCACTCCGTTGTCGATCGCCGGAGAAGAAACTATTGGCCCGAGCTTATATAATTTATTCATCCCGAAGACGGTGGTCGCATAAAATGCCAGGTCCTTCCCTTTCGTCATATAGGCAAAATCAATGTTCCCTTCCGGGTCGAGAACATTCTTCGCATTGGTTAGTCTGGCAGGTGTCGAAAACTTACCTGTCAATTTGCCCGAGGTAATATCAACCGAATAAAAATTACCGGTAAAATCGCCAAAATAAGCTATGCTGCCAGCAATCGCCGGCGATGAATAATTATAGCCATTGGTTTTGTATTGTAATTTCACTTTACCGGTCTGAGCATCAAGCCCAAGAAATAAATAGGTATCGGACGTTGTTGCATATACCACATTATTTTTAATCGCCGGCGTCGTTATCACCCACGATCCCTTTGCATCGTATTTCCATTTCAATTTTCCGCTGGCTGCATCGAGTGCATACAAAAATCCGTCCCTTGCACCTGTAAAAACCAACCCGCCGGCGCACGCTGGGGAGCCTTGAATACCTTCGAGCAAGTGGTAAACCGGTTGTTTGCCGGTTTCAAACTTCCAGGCAAGTTTCCCGGTTTTAGCGTCTAAAGCATATAAATATGTATCCCAACTACCGAAATAGAGTTTCCCTTTATACAAAGCTGGGCTGGTATGGACAACGCCGTTTGTTTTGAACGCCCATAGCTTCCTGCCGTTATTGGCATTCAACGCATACACATTCCCGTCGCTGCTCCCAAAATAGACAACCGGATTTTTCGTATCAGGAGCCACGACAGGAGAGGAAAGGAAAAAATCAAACGGATCGTCCATATACGTATTGACCGGCTTCATCGTCCAGAGGCCCCTGGCGCCAACTCTTTTTTCTCCCCCGGTTTTAAATTTCCACACGAGCTTTCCATTAACACAGTTGACAGCATAATAAAAGCCGTCGAAACTGCCAAAAAAGACAGTGCCGTTATAGACAGCCGGAGATGAATGAACCGCTCCGCCTGTCTCAAACTTCCAGAGAAGTTTGCCACTATGTTCATCTATCGCATAGAGATAGTGATCTTCGCTGCCAATGTAAACTACTCCGTGACAAACCGCAGGCGAAGAGAATATTTTACCGGAAGTCTGATATTTCCAACTGATAGCTCCCAGTACGGCATGACCGTTATCGGCATAAACACCCGTGTGTTCCTGCACAGCGCGAAACATTGAAGTTTGAGCATGAGCATAATTTGTCGCCAATAAAAGGAGAACGGTAAAATATCTTAACATAGATTGATCTAAAACGGGAAACGACCAAATTTATATGGACAGCGCCATATCTCCCAATTAATTGAAATCAATTAAACGAAAGATGAGAATAGCATATCGGCGAGCGACGATATCTCATCAATTCCCTTCCCAAAATAAGCTGCCCGGATGAAAATGCAGCCACGAATGGCGATATTCCTGGTAAGCCTGTATTTTGGCGAGATGTTTGCCTTTTTCTGGTCCCGAAGTACAAACGCCATCCCAGTCCCATACCGACGATGTTTCGTTGTCGATGATGTTGCCTGCCGTGTCGATTATAAAATTTAAATCTTTGCCATCAACCCGGCGGCTCCAGGCATGGAAGGTCAGGCTGTCGTCTTCAATCGCTACGAATAGCGGTGTATCATTTACTTTATCATCTACAAACCACTGTTTTTGCAATTTCCGCCAGTTATACGCTTTGGGTTGCTTGTTTACGATGACGCCCAGGTACCAGCTTTTGCGCATCAGCGAATCCTTATTCTTCAAGGTCGAATCACGGTCAACGGCCTGCACGCGGTCATAATTCTTCAGGTCTGCATAATCTTCTTTAAAATGATCGTCGGGCTGAAGAATAAGTGAACCTGGGTGCTTGTCCAGCCACGATGCCAATGTCGATTGCTCGTAAGGCAGTTCGCTGAGGTGCGACCCTTCCATAGGGCCAACCGCAGCCTCGCCCGTCGCCTGGTACCACCATGTACCGGAACCCTGATCTTCAACTATAGCATTATAGTGCCTGGCCCCTACCAGTCTGAAGTTTTGCCTGGCACCGTTAATGACCGGGCTATAAACCCTTCCCGTGCGGCACATCGTGCAATACGTGACAAGCACCGGGAGGCTGCCTACATTGTCCTGCACCTTATGGTGATAGCCTAAATAAATAAGCGGGTAAGCTTTGGCCACGCCATTATTTACCACGCCAAGCACCACATAGCTTTCCGGCACTTTGTTGTGCATCGCATCGGCAAAACGGACAATCTTTGGCTCTTCAAACATGCTCGACGCCTTATAGGCTATATCGGTCATGTATAAACTACCCAGCAAAAGCAGCAGGACTGCGCCTTTGAACATCCTGCCCCGAAGGGAGTTATTTCTGAAATAGCTGACCAGGTACCATAAAACCAAGATACCGCCTGCAATACGCAGCGGCAGGATAGTTTTTTCGACATAGTAGCAAAATTTGATCGCTTCAACATCCTGGCTCCCGGGGAAGGGCATCAACAGGTAAGCATGTATTAATCCTGGCAGAAACAGCAGGACTATGCCCGACCAGAATAAAAGGGGTTTAGTGTTTTTTCGCACAGCCATCAGTTATTCAAAGTTGCGTAACGATCTTTTGACGGCATATAGCCGCGATCCTTCAAAATCAAACCCAACCGCTCATAAAAAGCAGGCTCGGCAGGCGTCACCGTTGCCAAACCATCCACATATTTATTGTAAAGACAGAACAGTGCAGCTATCAATACAGTGTCATGTATCTCGCGTTCCGTGGCGCCTTCATTTTTTGCCTTTTCAACCAGTTCAGCAGAAACCGTCCGCGCGTCGGCTTGCACTCTCCGCGCTATTTCGAGCAGTAGCTTCATTTTTTTGCTTACAGGCGCATTTGCAGGATCGTTTTTGACCATTTCAGAAGTCTCTTTTTCACTTAAAATGACATCAGCGGCCGCGGTGTGTGCAGCAGTACAAAACCTGCATTGGTTTCCCTGTGAGACTACCGTCGCGATCAGTTCGCGCTCGCCTTCGGTCAGCGTCGATTCGCCGCGGAGCAATATTTGCGTCAACTGGCGAATTGGCAGACCCGTATCCTGGCGATAGTCAAGCAGTCCGGTAATGCCAGGCAGATCGGGGTTCACTGTAATATGGGGCATAAATAAATAATTGGTTAACAGGAAAACTAAGTTATCGAATAATTTGAAAAAAGCAATTCAAAAGGCTTTCAAACCATTTTTTACTTTTCCGTTACTGACAAAGCACGTCAACGGCATAGTTTTGGCGCACTGCGGAATATGGAAAAAATGAAAGTAGAAATCTGGTCTGATGTGATGTGCCCGTTTTGTTATATCGGCAAACGGAGGTTCGAATCAGCGCTGGAAGAATTCGGCCATAAGGACAATATCGAAGTGGAATGGAAGAGCTTCCAGCTTAACCCTGATCTTAAGACCAACCCCAATATCAACATCAACGAGTACCTGGCTGAACGAAAAGGGATAACCCCCGATCATGCCCGCCAGATGAACGATTATGTTACCAATATGGCGGCTGAAGCCGGTTTGGTGTATGATTTCGACAAGGCTATTGTAGCCAACAGTTTTAATGCGCATCGTTTAAGTCAGCTGGCCAAAAAACATGGATTAGGCGACGCCATGGAAGAAGCTTTATTTAAGGCTTATTTCACCGAAGGGAAGAATACGGACGATAAGCACACGCTTACAGATATTGCCACAGCTATAGGACTTGACCGTGATGAAGCAGTCCGAACCCTTGACAGCGATGCTTTTGCCGATGAAGTGAAACACGATATTGCCGAGGCGCAATATTTAGGCATACAGGGTGTTCCTTTTTTTGTGATGAATAACAAATATGGCGTCTCGGGCGCGCAGGCTGTTCCGGTATTTACCCAAACCCTCGAAAAATCATTCAGCGAATGGCAACAGGTAAATGGTAAGCCTCAACTGACCATTATCGAAGGCGAAAGTTGTACAACTGACGGCGATTGCGGATAATTTTTTGGCTATCCGGCGGCACATGGTATATTTTAGGAATGGCAGATTCAATTGCGGCAAACATAAACAATAGCGGCAAGGTTACTTTCATTATAAAACTCATCCGACCGAGACCCGTGATCTGGGTTTCGGCCCAATGGGGTTAAGCAAGAACGATCTCAGTTCATGTTTTTAATGAACCTGGATTAGCCTATTGCAATTACGGCGCATTTTAATACCTTTGTATAAAACACGCTTAGTGTACTTTATACACTAAGTTTTTAGTGGAATATCATGGAAAGTGCATTGAAGCAGGTAACCGCATCGAGGCTGGGGCTCAGGATAGCCGTAGGAGCGTTCTTCTTCATGGCAGGTCTCAGCTTCGCAAGCTGGGCCTCTCGCATTCCGGCTATCCAGCAAAAACTGCATTTATCAGAGGCCGCATTGGGCGGCGTATTGTTTATGATTCCAACCGGATTAATGGCCTCTCTGCTGTTCACCGGATGGGCTATCACCAGGGTCGGCAGCCGTAAATTGCTTATCTCGGCCATTGCTGCGTACGGTTGTCTGCTGACCGGTCTTGGCGCCGCGCAAAATGTGTATGAACTCATGTCTTGCCTGTTTTTCTATGGCTTCGCCGGTAACGCGGTCAATATCGCCGTCAATACGCAAGCCGTGGCCGCTGAAAAGCGCTATGAGAAACCGATCATGGCTTCTTTTCATGGTATCTGGAGCATGGCAGGTTTTACCGGGGCCGGCATCGGTATCTTCATGATCGGGAAAAATATCATTCCGTTCCATCATTTCATTTTCATCCTCGTTCTCATACTCGCAGGGGTTGCTTATTTTTCGAGAGACCTGGAGGACGACAGCAGCAGGGCCTCGGAAGAAAAAGTTGTGCTTTCCATACGCGAACGGCTAAGGTCAATGGTCCCGTTACTGAAATTGGGCATAATAGCATTTTGTTCGATGATCTGCGAAGGGACGATGTTCGATTGGAGCGGGGTTTACTTCAGAAAAGTGATCCTGGCGCAAAACGGCTGGATCGGCGCAGGATATTTTGCCTTTATGTGCACCATGGCTTTGGGACGATTCACGGCTGATTGGTTTGCCGGGAAATATGGGTTGAAGCGCACCCTGCAGTTAAGCGGCTCGCTTACGGCTGCAGGCCTATTGGTGGCCGTGCTGTTCCCTTATCTTCTCCCTGCCATTTTGGGCTTTATGCTGGTCGGTATCGGTGTCTCGTCTGTGGTGCCCATGATCTACAGTTCAGCCGGAAAAACATCCCTGATGTCACCCGGCGTAGCGCTTACTGCCGTTTCAACGATCGGGTTCTTAGGCTTTTTGTTTGGCCCTCCGGTTATCGGATTTATTGCGGGAATAGCAACGCTTAGGGCATCATTTTTGGTTATCGCCTGCATGGGGGCTTCTGTTGCGATCATTGCAACGCGAACACGGTTCAATTCCTGACCCGGCAAAAATATCAGGAAGTTTAAATCGTTATTTGTTTGTAAAACATCATATTAAACCAACATCCCTAAGTTTTTGTAACACGGATGTGGCACATCAGCCGATAAGTAATACCTTTGCTGCCAGTAATGGACACGACCAACGAAACAACTACGCCTGTTAAAAAAAACGGTTCGTCATTCGCGCTCAAGCTCGGGAATTTCTTCAGGGAAATGTCCCGGATCAACGCTTTCATTTTCCGTTTTTTTAAAGAAGCCTTTGTGCCGCCCTTCGAGGCCAAAGAGGTTCTGCGGCAGTGTTATGAAACCGGTGTGCGTTCTTTGACGCTGATCAGCCTTACGGGTTTTATCGTCGGGCTTATCTTCGCCAAGCAGTCGAGGCCGTCCCTGGCTTCTTTCGGCGCACAATCCTGGCTGCCGTCGCTGGTGTCTATAGCCATTATGCGCGCCCTTGCGCCGTTAGTAACCGCTCTGATCTGCGCCGGCAAAGTTGGGTCCAGCATTGGCGCCGAGCTTGGCTCGATGCGGGTGACGGAACAGATCGACGCAATGGAAGTATCGGGCACCAAACCCTTCAAATACCTGGTGTGTACACGCGTGCTGGCGACCACGATCGTCATCCCGATCCTGGCCAGTTATATGGCGCTGATAGCCTTTTTAGGGGGATTTGTAAACATCACTACAAACGAAGGCACCAGTTATACCAACTATATCGATAACTTTTTCGAACAGCTTAAATTTCTCGATTTCAGCTCGTCGCTTATCAAAGCAACGATATTTGGTTTCACCATAGGCATCGTAGGCTGCTACCAGGGTTATTTTTCCAATAAAGGGACCGAGGGTGTGGGAAAAGCAGCGAATGGCGCGGTGGTAACGGCCATGTTCCTGGTGTTCGTTGAAGAAATTATCATTGTTCAAATTACCGGCTGGTTCAGATAATGCACAAGGATAAAGCAAATATCGACTATAAAAACCCGGTGATACAGATCAGGGGCCTGTATAAGTCGTTCGGCGATATGAAGGTCTTGCGCGGGATAAATATGGATCTGTACCAGGGCGAAAACCTGGCTGTGCTTGGCCGTTCTGGTACGGGCAAATCCGTGCTGATCAAAATCATCTCCGGCTTGCTGCGTGCTGATAAAGGCGACGTAAATGTGCTGGGCTGCAACATGAATACGATTACTGACCGCGAACTGCAGGATCTGAGGGTACGGATCGGCTTTTCGTTCCAGGCAAGCGCCCTATACGACAGCATGACCGTGCGCAAGAATCTTGAGTTCCCATTGGTGCGGAACAAGAAAAACCTGAGCAGAAAAGAGGTCGATAGTGCGGTCGAGGAGGTGCTTGAAGCCGTTGGCTTATCACACACGATCAATCAAATGCCGGCCGAACTCTCAGGAGGTCAGCGCAAGCGCATAGGCATTGCGCGCACACTAATACTGAACCCGGAGATCATGCTTTATGACGAGCCTACGGCCGGTCTTGACCCGATAACGTGCATCGAGATCAACGACCTGATCAACGAGGTTCAGCAGCGCTACAATACGTCGTCCATTATTATTACCCACGACCTGACTTGCGCCAAAAGCACCGGCGACCGTATCGCCATGCTGCTGGAAGGACAGTTTCAAAAGGTGGGTACTTTTGATGAAGTATTTACCAATACCAATGACGACCGGGTAAAACCATTTTTTGAATATAACTTTATAGAGTAAAATACCCCAGGACTTTAATCAGCAATTGACACTACCATAATTGTATGGAACCAAAAGAAAACAGGAGAGCACTTATAACCGGGATATTTTTAACAGTTGGCCTCATCATATTTGTGGTGGGCGTTTTTACGCTTGGGGGATCGAACAAGGCATTTTCGAAGAACGTCCACGTCAGCGCGGTATTCGGCGATGTGCAGGGCCTGAAATCGGGGAACAATGTCTGGTTCTCGGGCGTTAAAGTGGGAACTATCAGCAAAGTGGTATTTCAAGGCATATCGCAGGTGAACGTAACCTTTTCAGTCGATCCGGATGCACAGCGCTATATTCACAAGAATGCCGGCGTACGCATTGGTTCTGACGGATTTATCGGTAACAAGATCATCCTGATCGAAGGCGGTACTCCGGATGCGCCGATCATCCAGGACGGCGATGCTTTACAATCCGAAAAGCAATTGTCTATTGACGACATTGAAGCTACGCTGCAACAAAATAATAAAAATCTGCTCGCGATCACCAGCGACTTCAAACAACTGAGCCATAACATATTGCAGGGCAAAGGCACATTAGGCGCTTTACTGGCCGACAGCACCATGGGCATGCAGTTAAGATCAGCGATGCGCAACCTGCAGGCAACCACGCAAACCGCCGCTCAAATGGCCAACCAGCTGGATGCCTTCAGTAAAAAAGTAAATACAAAGGGCGGTCTTGCCGACGAGATATTCACAGACACGGCGACTTTCAATAAGATCAAAGCCGCAGCATCGCAACTGCAGAAGACGGTAACCAGCGCGAACTCGACGGTCGAGAATCTTAACACCGCTACCAAAAAGCTGACTACCACGGATAATGCTTTAGGCGTATTGCTGAATGACCCCAAAGGAGCCGACCAAATGCGCACTACGTTGCATAACTTACAGGAAAGCTCGATCAAATTGAACGACGACCTGGAAGCCGCACAGCATAATTTCCTGCTGAAAGGATTCTTTAAGAAGAAGGCTAAGGCAAAAGCCGATAGCATAAAGAGAGCCGGCGGGCAATAAAAAAGACTTACGAAGTTTTAAAAACTTCGTAAGTCTCATTCGATAATTATCAGAGATTATTTGGTCCTTTTGTCGGAACTATCCTCGTTATTTTTAGGCTGATCAGCTTGCTTTAGAGATTCAGTCTGCAGCTTTTTAAGCATTTCATTACCTATCAGGGCGTCAATCATCCCGTTACCTTCGCCGGTTTTGCCGCTGACCAGTATTTCCGGAACCAGCTTGATATGGTTACTGGCTAAAGTTTCTGCCACGCGAACAATGGCATACTGTTCGGAACCCATGGCCTGGGTTTTCTGTTTCGTAACTTCGGCCTCGGCCAAACCAATGGCTTTAATCTTACCGGCTTCTGCTTTACCGTTAACTTCCGTAGCATTGGCGTCAGCGCTGGCGTTCACAGTTTTCACTTCGGCGTCGGCTTTGGCGTTAATTGTTTTAACCTTGGCATCAGCTTCGGCATTGATTGTTTTGGATTCGGCCTCACCTTTAGCGATAGCTACTTTTGAAGAAGCTAACTGCGTATTGATCTCCACTTGTCGGGTCGATTTCACAACCTCGGGCTGCATATCAGCACCGGCTTTGGCGCTTTCAAATTCCTTACGTTCTATCTGCGCATTGCGCTGTATCTCGTAGGTGATCTTTTCCTGTTCGGCCAGTTTACGGTCAGTCAGGGTTTTCATCAATGCTTCAGGAGGAACGATGTCGCCGATCAGCGTGTCCACGCCGACCACATTATAATCGCTCAAAACCTTACTGATGTGCTCCTTCGCGTCATTCTGCCGCTGAACCCGGTTAGCCAGGAACTCGATTACGTCGCTTTTCTGAGCCGAATTGCGGAAGTAGTTGGCGATGGTCGGCTCCAGCACCTGCGACACCAGGTTTTTCATATTACCAAAACGGGCGATCACCTTCGGCGCTTCATTGCGCGGAATATGGATGATCTGCGATACGTCAAGATTAAACGTAAAACCATCAGACGAACGCACTGTGATAGTACAAAGGTTTTTATCCAGCTCATGCGCTTCGGTACGGCTATTCGCCCAGTTGAGCACGATATTGGTTGTAGGCACGATCTCTACCGCGTGCGTGTAGATATTTACCGGGTGCTTACCGGGGTCGAGGGGTTCGTCCCAAACGCCCTTTTCATTTTTCTTAACAATGTTGCCATGCTTGAAACTCTCGCCGCTGGTATCTTTACCCTCAGGCCCTACGAACGAGTTCACCACACCCACATAACCGATAGGGATGTAAATCATATCCACCTGCTCGACGGTAACGAACCAGGGGTTCAGGTAATAAGTACCCGCCAGGATAACATCTTCCTGCAGACCCTTGCGTCCGCCCGCCGTAATGAAAGCAATCGGGTCCTGGAAATTTCGATGCCCAGTCACCGAACTCCCCGCGATCTCGCCCTTATCGAGCGGTTCACCGTCGAGTGTTGTTACAACGCCCACTTTGTTATCCTGAACCTGCGTAATTGGCACCATTTCGATATCAAACAAAAAAGCATTGATACGGTAGCTGCCCGGCGTAAGAAATGCAGCCTGCGGGCCTTTTTGACCGCCGTTTTCCAGAAATGCGGTTGCGTCCTGGAATTTGTCGCATTCGACGGGCTTACCCAATACGCGACCCGTATCGAGCGAAGCGCCATCTTTGGCTTTCACTAGTCCAAGCTTGTTCTGCTCGATGATCGTGAATGGCTGCATAGTAACTGCGTATTGCCATGGCCACATACCCCAGTAAAGTCCCGGGGCAAGCGCCTTGGCCTGCATACCCGCCTCACCGCCGGTAGCGATGATGCGCCCGTCGGGAAGGCGTTTGTTACCCGAAAGCACATACTTTTTAACTACTAAACCGATACGGTCGTCAGGAACGATAACCATACCGAAAAACACGCGGAGTACAAATTTGTACGCCAATAATAGGACCACAATGGGCACACCCCACCATAGGATCTGGATCACTAAATTGTTCATAAATTTTTAAGTTGATTTTTAAACGGAACCCTTAAGGTGCGGGCCCTCACATAAACTTATAGCTTGTTGAGACCTTAGCTATATAGCGCTTATTTGATAGGTTTATCTGCATATTGTTACATTTAGGTGAAAGGTTTTTTTGTCAAATCAAAGATGCTTTTCGTGATGAATATTTACAACCCGGCGAAGAAATTATTTTTAAACAGATGCGGATCAATCGCTAAGTTTACATTCGATTATGCTAAAAAAATACTCGTATCTGTTGGTACTATGCACTGCTTGCGCATCATGCAAAAAGCCATTGACCGCTGAGGCCCTGTTTGGCCGCTGGAATTATACCAAAGTCGAAAACCCGAACAGCCACCCACCCGACAGCGTGAAGCATGCCGACCTCGTGGCGGCCAGCCCTTATATTATGTTCACCAAAGACAGCCTGCTGATCTGGTGGGCCGGCAAGGAACTATCGCATGGCACTTTCAAAACCGCAGGCGACAGTATAGTGATGAAGGAAATTTTACCGGGCAACACGACCCGCCAGTTTGCATTTTATGTGACCGAACTGACGGATAAAGAGATCATCTTTTCGACGCGGGGCGAAGATGGGTCGCAGGTGACGGCGGTAAAAGGAAAGTAGCAGTAGCAGGTGGCCGTGGCAGTTTGTCTATAGTCGATGGTCCATAGTCCATAGCTAACATGTATATGCTATCGACTATGGACCATCGACTATCGACAAAAAAATCTCTCTGAAAGGTGATATTTCATCCCTAACTTGCACATAGTAATAAAACAGGTGCTATGAATGATAACAAGATCATAGTAAAGACGCCGGCGGAACGGGAACAGCTTTTTATTAAGTTATATAAGGAAGTATTCCCGGCTGTCGCAAGGTATGTCAGCAAAATGGGCGGCAACTTTGACGAGGCGAAGGATATTTTCCAGGATGCGCTAGTGACCTGGTATGAGAAGGCCGTTGCAGGAGCCGTCGGCAATGACAAGGCTTATTTGATGGGCATAGCCAAACACCTGTGGCTGAAAAGACACCGGGATAACAACAGGCAAGTGGCGATCGATGGTTTTGACGAGGCAATTGAAGTAGAAACCGAACCATCCGAAAGCAAAATATTGAGCTTCCTGCAAACCGCCGGGCAAAAATGCATGGAGTTACTCCGCTTGTTTTATTACGACGAATTGCCGCTGGCTGATATTGCCGAAACATTTGGTTTTTCAGGCGTAAGATCCGCCACGGTGCAGAAGTATAAATGCCTGGAAAAGGTAAGGGAAACCGTCAAAGAAAAAGCATTGACCTATGAGGACTTCGTTGATTGAGACCGAACAAATAGAAACGCACCTGCTGCGTCGATCAGAACCGGGCGATGCTTTGGTTTTCGAAGCCAGGTTATTGCTCGAGCCTGAACTAAGAGATAAGATGCACTGGCAACAGAAGACCTATAACATTGTAAAGCAATACGGCCGGCAGCAATTGAAGCAGGAAATAGAGCGCGTACACCAGCAACTATTCAGCAAGCCGGAGCATACCGGTTTCAGGCGAAAGATCATGCGCCTGTTCACAAAAAAGTAATCAACTAACATCATGAATATCGATAAGCAGGAGTTCCGCAAATACGCGGTAGGGCATCGTCATGTCCAAAGTTTAGCAGTAGATCAATACATTTCAAAGACGGAAAGCAGCATTTACGCCATGACGCCTTACATCATCGAAGAACGCGAAATGCGAATGGCGCAGATGGACGTATTCTCGCGCCTGATGATGG
>JAFDZL010000051.1 GCA_018266935.1 Bacteroidota bacterium
ATTTACCCTGTCGAGACCGGTTATGGCCGGGAAGCCGTTGAACAGCCAGGCCTTCTCATACAGTATCGGGTTGTAGGAGAATATGGGGAACAAGCAGCACAGCGCCAGCAGCATAAGCGGCACCCGGTACTGCCAGTTGCCATCGCTGATATGCAGTTTGATATTGGGGTCGAATTCAGCCAGCCGGAAATCGCCCAGGAAAACTTTGGTAATGAGCCTTACCACATAGAACGCCGTCAGCCAGCTGGTGAGCAGCGCGCCTATAGGGATCAACTCATACAGCCAGCCTTTACCTTCAGCCCACTCGAAGGATTGGATCAGGATGCTGTCTTTGGACAAATAACCTGAGGTGAAGGGAAGGCCGATGAGGGCCAGCCCCGCTATTACGCAAGAAATAAAAGTCAGGGGCATCTTGTTCCGCAGACCGCCCATGTACAGGATATTTTGCGAATCGATGTCCAGTTGGTTCTCGTCCTTAATGTGCTGCACCTCGTGGATCACGATACCGGCAACCAGGAACAACAGGCATTTGAAGAACGCATGCGTCGCCAGGTGAAACAGCGACGAAGCATACGCGCCGATACCCATAGCCATCACCATAAAGCCAAGCTGCGATATTGTGGAATAAGCCAGGATACGCTTCAGGTCGTTTTGTGTGAGGGCTATACTCGCAGCCATAAAAGCCGTAAAACAGCCTGTGATGGCCAAAACGGTCAATTCTGCCGGTGTAAAAATTGGATAGAATCTGCCTAATAAAAATACGCCCGCAGCCACCATTGTAGCGGCGTGGATGAGCGCTGAAATGGATGTCGGGCCCTCCATGGCATCGGGCAGCCAGGTGTGCAGCGGGAATTGCGCCGATTTAGCGGCGACGGCAAGTAACAGGCCGATACAGGCAATTCGCTGAGCGGCTACCGGCATCTGGTTTGCCAGCGCCGAACCGGACATGGTATCGCCGAATAGTTGTGAAATATCAAACGTATGGAACAGCGCGTAAAGGATTACGACGGCTGAGAGCAGACCGATATCTCCTATCCGGTTCATGATAAACGCCTTTTTATTGGCAAGGACCGCTTTCAGTTTGGTCTGCCAAAAACCGATGAGCAAGTAAGACGAAAAACCCACCAACTCCCAGAAAACATAAAACAATACCAGGTTATCCGACACCACCAGCGCAAGCATACTGAAACAGAAGAAGCTGAGATAAGTGAAGTAGCGCTTATAGTATGCATCCTCCTTCATGTAGGCGGTGGAATAAATATGCACCGGCAGCGCCACCAGCGATACCAGCAGCAGCATAAGCGCCGAAAGATTATTCAGCAGGACGCCGGCGTACAATTTGGTATCGCCGATGGTAAACCATAATTCTTTTTGATGAACGTTATGTTGATTCCATACTTTGGAAAAGACAAAGAACGAGAGAACACAACTGCCGAGAACAGCCATCGTGGAAACCCAGCCAGCTGCCTTATTGCCTTTACCCGGCAAACAGGCATTGACCACGGCAGCCAACAGCGGCAGCAGCACTGCTCCGAGGGCGAATTTGATGGTCAACGTATCTGCCTGTTGTAAAAGGTTTTCCAAATCAGTTTTCTTTGAGTTCTATCAAAACTATTTTATTTACAGTATGAATATTCGACTCAAGGAAATAAACTTTGCTTATTTTTTGCTCTCCAAGATCGAACAACTCTCTAATCCCCTCCATTGTCTTTTCTGGTTGAGGTGTCCCGTAATCAATGTATATCTGTAGCAAAGGTTTTCTTTTTATTGTGTATAAGAATCCGCTATCGTCATTATTATGGACTGCCAAATATTCAGCATATTCCTTTGAAAATGCACTAAATTTTTTTTGATAGGCTTTAACTGCACCTTGTTTGGTTGTGATTATAACCTGTGAATTAATTCCATTATTTAGAGATGGATCTTTGGCGCTATATTTCAGAATATCTACACTTAGAATATCCTGAACGTCAATGCCACTTAATTTAGTTGCTGACACTTTTCCATCAATTATATATAAGGCGTTCGTGTCAACATACAAATCTTCGGTCTTATTATGGTTATCTCTGCTATAATATCCCTTGGATTGCTTAGTTACGATGAATATCACGCCTAAAGAAGCCTGTGAGCCATATAAAGCAGAGGCTTGATCCCCGCGAAGCAAAGATATTTGCTTTATATCATCGGGATTAGGAATTCCTGGATAAGGAACACCATCTAACACTATCAAAGGTTTTGTAGCATTAGTTAGACTTTTTTTCTCGCCATGAAAATTTAATACAACCTGTTGTTTGTCATGAATAGTATCCTTTCCCTGCGACCATGCAGCCACCGAAAACAGTGAAAGAAATATGATACTAAATAGTTTCATCTTAGTCCTTCAATTCGTCAATCTTATTCGGATCAATGGTTTTATAGCGCTTGTAAACATTCAAAATGATGGCCAAAGCCACAGCAGTTGTGGCTGCGGCAAGGGTGATGGAAAACAACGTGAATATTTGTCCGCCGTTATTGAGCTTATCGTACCTGCCGAAGGCGACTAAGTTCAAATTGGCGGCGTTCAGCATCAGCTCGATACCGATCAAAACCTGTATCGCGTTGTGTTTGGTCAGGATGACATATAAGCCCGTGCAAAACAGCGCCGCGCCAACAACCAGGAAATCCGTCAACGTGATCATGCGCTCCGCTCCTTTCTCGATAAATGCGCCGCGCCCACCAAGGCCATCATTAACAATATTGATATAGCTTCAAAAGGCAGCAGGTAATTACTCATCAGGTTTACGCCGATATTGTCAATCGTAGTGTCTTTGGCGCTGATGACATTGTTCGTCAAAACCGCTTTTTCGGTCCACATCAGGCCGCTGATGTTGCCTTTCAGGATGATATTCAGCAACACGATAAAAAACAACCCGGCTAGTATCAAAGCCGGCAGCTTGCTTATGCTGATGAACTTGCTCTGATGTTGCAGATTTGATAAAGTTTCCCTGCCCGAAAGCATGAAGGCAAATATAATGAGCACCAAAATACCGCCCACGTAGATCACCACCTGTGTGATAGCGACGAAGTCGGCCATACAAAGCACAAAAAGACCGGCTATCGCCATCAGTGTCACAAAGAACATAAATACGCTTCGCACCAGGTTACGGGTTGCAGCCACATACAACGCTGAGGCGATGGCAATGACCGCCATCAGGTAGAACAGGATTTGCTCCATCGTCATGCTCCGCCCTCCCTTTTCTTCATCGCGGCTTCCTTGGCGGCCTGCTTTTCGGCTAACTGCTTTTCGAGCAGGGCGCGTTTTTCTTCAGCTTCTTCCGGCGTCATGTCCGCGAATTCATAGTTTAGATCTTTCAATTCAAATACGCTCCGGTCGTAAGTATTCGTCATGATGATGCATTCCGTCGGGCAAACGATCGTACACAGTCCGCAATACATGCATTTGGCCATATCGATGTCGAATTTGGCTGCGTAGATACGTTTAGGCGAACCGTCTGAGGTCTGTCCGAAAGTTTCCGTCGCCCGTATAGAATCGATCGTGATGCAATCAACAGGGCATATTTTGGCACACAGGTCGCAGACAATGCAATCGTCTATCTCTACATCCAGCTGATAGCGGCCCACCTCGGGCACAGCCAGTTGTTGTTTGGGGTATTGTATGGTGCTCGTACCTTCCAGCTGTTTGAAGTAGTTGTCAGAATTCACGGGTACCACTTTCCGTTTCGAATGCGGCAAAAACAGGTGTTTCAGGGTTAAAGTTAACCCCTTCCAGATAGACCTTATGTTAGTTTTTGATTGCACCGATTTATTTGTCATTGAGTCATTTGGTCATCGAGTCATTTTTTACTATAGTTTATCTTTACAACCTTCCAACTTTACAACCTTACAACAAATCACATTACCCATAGTCTCCATACACCTGAGATAATAATACAAATGAAAGCGAGCGGCGTGAGCACTTTCCAGCACAGGCTCATCAATTGGTCCACGCGCATACGGGGCAGTGTCCACCTGATCCACATTTGCATACCTACCAACAATAATACTTTTACTACTGTCCAGAAGATACCCCAGGCCATACCCGTGGTCCAGTCGGCCAGGCGAACTGAACCTATATTGGGGAGCGGTGTATTCCACGCACCGAGAAACAATACCACACCGATCATCGACACCAGGAACATCATGCTGTATTCCGCCAGAAAAACAAAGGCGAAGCGCATGCCCGTGAACTCGGTATGAAAGCCGGCTACCAGTTCCGACTCACCTTCCGGGATATCGAAAGGCGCGCGGTTACTCTCAGCCAATGACGCTATAAAGTAGATCGCAAAAGCGATGAGCAGGTGCGGCGCACGGAAAATATTCCAGCTTAAAATGCCACCGTTAGCGGTTACGTCCCATATTCCGAGAAATTTACTATGCTCGGCGGACAGAACACCCTGCTGCGCCGATATGGTTTGCAGGTTCAATGTCTGGGCTATCATGACTACTGATATGATGGCAAAGCCGGCCGGTATTTCGTAGGAAACGATCTGTGCTGCCGAACGCATGGCGCCGAGGATAGAATATTTATTGTTCGAACCCCATCCGGCCATTAAAATGCCGAGCGTTTCGATGGAAATAATGGCGAAAATATAATAGAGCCCGAGGTTGATGTTGGACGGGGCCAACCCGCCGGCCCAGGGTATGGCCGCAAAACCCATATACACCGCGATGAAAATGATCGCTGGCGCCAGCATGAAAAGCCATTTATCGGCCGCTGACGGAGTGATCAGCTCCTTGGTGAGTAACTTGATCACATCGGCAACCGTTTGCAATGTGCCGTACCTGCCGGTCTCCATCGGGCCAAGCCTGTCCTGTATGAAAGCAGACACTTTACGCTCGGCATAAACACCGAGAATAGCAAAGAAGCCCGAAAACGCGAACAGGCCGATAGCTGCGATGATATATTTGAGGTAAAAGTTCAATGATCAGTCTGCTTCAAGCGCAAACTTAACGATTTTTGGTTGATTGAGTTAGATTGAGTTGAATAGTTGATTAAGTTTATAGAGTAAATAGTAAAATTTACTTTAACGGGATATAAGATGACTTTACATCTTCTCCCAAAAACATCGTTGCATGATGGTCAAAATCGCCGGTGTCATCGGACGTGGTGTAAAACTGGCGGGTGCCGTCTTTGGTCAATTTTTTATCCATCTCAGGGTGCCGATGGAGGTAATCTTTTAAGCTTTCAGCAACGATGTCGCCCTGCGGAACAACCTTGATGCGCTGCGGCAGATAAGCCCTGATCTTATCCAATAATAGCGGATAATGTGTGCAGGCCAATAGAATCGTATCGATCTTAGCCGACTGCGCCATCACCTGGTCGAGATATTTTTTGACGAAATAATCGGCGCCCGGTTTGTCGTGCTCCCCGTTCTCGATCAGCGGCACCCAAAGCGGGCAGGCCTGCTGGCTAACTTTCACGTCGGGGAAGAAATTGTTGATCTCAATCAGGTATGAGCCGGATTGTACCGTGCCTTTTGTGCCCAGCACGCCTATTTCCTTTGACTTTGAATAATTGCCTATCACTTCGGCCGTAGGGCGTATCACACCCAATACCCGTTTGGACGGATCGACATTCAGCAGGTCGCGCTGCTGGATCGTTCTTAGTGCTTTGGCGGAAGCTGTGTTACACGCTAATATCACCAACGGACAGCCCATGTCGAAAAGCATCTGGACACACTCCCAGGTATATTGATGAATGGTATTGAACGAGCGGTTGCCGTATGGCGCGCGGGCATTGTCGCCAAGATAAATGTAATCGTAACCCGGCAACAAATCGGCTATGGAACGGAAAACGGTAAGTCCGCCGTAACCTGAATCAAAAATACCAATGGGTCGTTTGTTTGTCACGCTGTAAAAATAAAAAAAGCTGGGTCAAAAGTCGATTTCCAATGAAGGCACTAAATAATATTTGTCTTTGTGTCCTCTGTGCTCCTTTCTCAGCGTACTCTGTGGTAAAATTTAACCACAAAGAGCACGAAGAAGACACAGAGAGGCACGGAGCTTTTGAAATGCGAAATATAAGTCGCGCACCTGGCTGGATTTCATTTTTGAGACAGCCGCTCCCGGCTTAGAAATGCGTTCTCATTTGAGGCCTAATTTCGCCTTTACGCCCACCGTCAGATCGTCGTCCGGGGGTGATACGACCAGGTCAGCTTGCGCGGTATTGATCACATAGTTATATCCCTTTTCCTTTGCCACCTGTGCCACCGCCGCGCGCATCCGGTCCAATACAGGTTTGGCAAGCTCTGCACTTCTGGCTTCCACCTTCTGCTGGGACTCATTTGAATAGTCCTGCATGCGTTTTTGAAGGTCGTTCAATTCAGTTTCTTTGACAGTACGCACAGCATCGGTCATAGCAGCCCTATTTTTTTCATAATCCGCTGCTTTAGCCTTAAAGTCATCGTTCATCTTCGTCAGTTCGTCCAGGAATTGTTTGCTGTACGCGTTCACCTGGTCCTGTATGGCCTTAATTTCGGGCATCGATTGTACCAGCTGACTAAGGTTAACGTACCCTATTTTGGCCTGGGCGTTTACCGCCTGCCCTGTGAACATCATTCCCAACACCGCTGCTATAACCAATAATTTTTTCATCATCCCGTTCAAATTGAGGCCTAAATTATCTATAAATCTTTAACTGCAAAATGATCCTGGTCAAATAAAAAAAGCGGCCTGATGGATCAAACCGCTTCTTTTTAACGCATGCACGTGTTTTTTATTTTATACCTAATTTGGCTTTTACGTCAGCTGACAGGTCGTCACCCGGAGGCGAAACGAGTAAAATATCATCCTGCGAAGCCGAAGTATTGATCACATAAGCATAGCCCTTTTCTTTTGCTACCGCGGATACCGCTGCGCGCAGCTTATCAAACAACGGCTTTGAAAGCTCATTGGTTTTAGCTGCCACTTTTTGCTGGGCATCTTGCTGGAAAGCCTGGATGCGTCTTTGCAAATCCGATAA
>JAFDZL010000519.1 GCA_018266935.1 Bacteroidota bacterium
TATATCCATCCCACAAGGAATTTTTCAAACGCCGTTGCCGGAAGCGCCAGGGCGGGAATGGCTTTATGCTTATCGCCGAAATCGCTGAAAACAGTACTGGTAAATAAAGTGCCGGCGACCAGCAGGACAACCACAAATATGGCAGTCTGAAGCCCGGCGTCCGGCAGGTCAGGAACGATAAAAAATAAGAATGAGCCGCCAAGCAGCAACACGCCTGCCAATACGGCGGCCGACATCAGGTAGGTGCGGTAATGTTCAGCGGTGTGTTTAACAAAAAGCCGGGAAAAGCGCCGGAAATTGAAAAAATTATTCATCGCCGCCTCCCGTTTCAAGTATTTGCGCAAGTTTACCGTTGCCCGAGGTGACTGCATTGAAAAGCAGTTCCAGGTCCATTTTGCTGTATTTGCCGGACGTGTTTTGAACAATTGCATGTTTACCTCTCATGGTTTCTTCTTCATAAAGCACCGCCATTCCGTCGGTATTTTCGAATACGCCAAACAGCAGTTTTTCGGTCAGTGCATCAACTGAACTGTTGATCGCTATCTTATGCCCGTCCAGTATCAAAACTGTATCGATCAGGCTGTCGAGGTCGCGCACCTGGTGCGTAGAGATCACGAAGCACCGGTCTTCATTCAAAACTGAAGCGATCAGCTTCCTGAACTGTACTTTTGAAGGAATGTCAAGCCCATTGGTAGGCTCGTCCATGATCAGGACTCCCGAACTCGTCGCCAGGCCAAAGGCGATCATGACCTTTTTCTGCTGACCATATGACATATCATTCATCAGTTCCTCCGGGTCAACGTCAAGCGTTTTCAGATAACCATAAAAATCGGTGATGCTGAATTTGGGATAGAAGCCGGCAGTGTTTTTTAGGAACTGACCCGGTGTGAGCGCCGGTACAAAGATCTCTTCGGGCAGGAAGAATAGGTTTTCCAGCGTGGCTACCGTCCTTTTTGACGACGAAATACCGTCTATCAGGCATTTACCCGCCAGCGGGAAAGAAAGGCCTGAGATACATTTCAGCAGCGTTGATTTACCCGAACCGTTCTTCCCCAGAAGGCCGTAAATATGCCCCGGAACGAGCGAGAGACTCAGGTTTTTGAAAACCGGCTTTCCTTTTTTATACCAAAAATCAAGATTCTGAACTTGAATCATATTAGTGTATTAGTATGATAGTACACTACAAACATGGAGCAAATAATCCAATAATCCAAATCTTTTTTGAGCGAGATGGGGCGATGTGGTAATTATGGCGGAAAAAAATTTTGCTTGTACAGAAAAAATTCAAAAAAAGGATTTAGATTCAGCGCTCATACAGTTAATCCTATGAAGAAAATTATACTGCTATTTACGCTCAGCCTTTTGGGATTTAAAGTCGCGCAGGCACAGTGGCTGCTTAATTTTGGAGCGGCATCTACATTAGCACCCGGCCAGGTAGCCTTTATAAGCGGAACCGGGGCGCAGCTTACCTTTATTCAATCCCCTTCCTCCACCAATTTTACCCCGTTCCTTGCACACGCCGGTATACGTGTCGGCTTATTCAACGGCGTCGATATAGGCTACAGGCTTTGCACGGTGCCGTTGCCTTATTCCAGCGCGGGCCCGTCGTTAGGTGCTGCTACTGACCTGAAGGTCAGGCTGACGCCGAAAGATGCCCAGTGGCAGTTTAGCGTCATCGGCGGCGGCGGTCTGGCCTATGTCACCTTACTGGACAAAGCAAAAACCGCATGGTCGCCGGGCGTGGCGCTGGTGTTGACCAAGAATATATCTTCAAGCACATCGCTAACGTTGAACGCCCGGTACACCGAAAGCTATATCGTTACAGCGGCTGGCGGCGGCAGCCAAAATTATGCGCGATCGATAGGCGGGTCATTGGGTCTGACGCACAATATGAGCGAAGTGCTGGCCATATCGCCCGAATTGGGTCTGTTCGACCTTCAGGGAAGGATAGCCAATAATCCAACTAACGGCATCGGGATCCAGACCGGGGTGATATTAAAGGTTAACATGAACAAGGCACTTCAGAAAAATAAATAATGGGCCGTACCCCGGTTACCTATCCCGAAACACGATTTTATTATCCCGTTCCCATACACATGCTATCTTATTATTCGGCAGGGCAGCCGTTTTTATGAATTCGCCGGTGCCAAGTATCTCCGCTTTATGAGCGGGCAGACTAATTATCTTAAGTGTGTCTTTGGATTGGAAGATTACAAAAGTGTTGCCACCTGTTTCTGCGATATTGCTGTTACGGCCCGGACCGAGGTTAAGCTCGGGTTGGCCCGGTTTGCAATAATAGATGGTTCCCTGCCGTTGCCAGGTGGTTTGAACCGAAGCAGGGTCCGCGACCAGGCCGCCTCCATCCATCGGGCAGCCGTTCAGCTTCCAGGTGCCGTCGCCCAGCTTTTGTGCGGGCGAGAATGACGCCCCGCGATCGGACGAACTGAGCAGGTAAAGATCACGCGAGCCGTTTAGCCAGTTCCTGAACATAATATCAACGTTAGGCCCGTTAACGGAAATATGGGGCTGGCAGCATTCGCAGGTATGCCCTTCGGGTGATTGATAAACTATCCGGTTGTTCGACCATTTGGCCGCATTCGCCGGCAGGTCGGCAAAACAGATCTGGTTATGTTTCCCCGCGCGTATATCCAGCCACACCGCATAAAAGTGGTCGTTATGGTCCGCGGCGATATGCATGAGTCCCTCCGGCGCCGATCCGGCCTGGTCGTTGACGAGTCCCATGCTTTGCCACTTGCCCGAGGCATGATTTAGCCGGAACCAATGAATATTGCCGGTTTTATCCATAGCCGTAATTAACGAATACTGGTCTGAACTTGCCAGTTGCGGTCCGCGCGACATGCCCAGGTGCATGCCGGGAATTTCGGCAACCACCAGGGGTTTTGAAAAAGAAAGCCCTTTATCATGCGACGCTGTATAATATACCCTGTCATCCTGACCGTATATGACCTCGATAGTGCCTCGGCTGTCAACCGCCAGCTGCGGCTGATTGCCCGTGGCTAAAATTTTTTCATCAGTCGCAAAAGTGGCTGTACCCGCGAGAGAACAAAAAAGAAATAACCCGGCGGCAAAAAGTGAACTTTTCATCTGGTAAATATAAGCCTGATCTTGTCGTTTCTACATTTAACGCCGGTGATTGTTTTAGTGTCCGCCCTGTCCCACTACACCCTATTCCAAAAAACGGACGGACATTTTAATTTGAAGATTAATTAATTTGAAAATTTGAAGATGGTTAATTCATTTTCAAATCTTCAAATCGGCACATTTTCAAATTAATGAATGCCTGATGACTCAATGACCCAATGACAATACGTTAAAAGTGCTTATCACACATTGCTTTTAGTAACATAAGCGATATATTTATCGTCTTATCGAAAAACCATTCTTATGCCATTCAAATTTACAAGACCTTTAATCTTAACGCTTCTTGTTTTCCTTTTTGCTGTTGCAGCCAACGCACAGCTGCGCCTGCCTGAAGGGTATTACTGGAAACAATTACCCAACGGCCTGCAGGTGCTGGTGATCGAGAATGCCAAGGTGCCGCTGGTGACGGTTGAAATAGCTGTAAAAAACGGCGCCTATACCGAGGGCCCCGAATACAGCGGTCTGTCGCACCTGTTCGAGCACATGTTTTTCAAGGCCAACAAGGACTATCCCAACCAGGAAGTATTCCTGAAGCGCACACAGCAGTTGGGCGCCATCTGGAACGGGACCACCAGCGTTGAACGCGTGAACTACTTCTTTACAGTGGAAAAAGATAGCCTGGTCGCTGATCTCAAATTCATGAATGCGGCTATTCGTTTTCCTATCTATCGCGAGGAGGATATGAAAAAGGAACGCCCGGTAGTGGATGGCGAGTTTCAGCGTATGGAGAGCGACCCCGGTTCGCAGCTTTGGCTGGAGGTGCAAAGGCGCGAATGGGGCGACCTGGTGACCCGCAAGGTAGCCATCGGCATACACGACGTGATCAATACCGCCACTCCTGAAAAAATGATGGTGATCAAGAACAAATACTATTTCCCGAATAATAGCCTGCTTACCATTTGCGGTGATGTTAAACATGAGACGGCTTTTGCCGAGGCTGAGAAAATATTCGGCGATTGGGCGAACAGCGGTTTCGACCCGATACAGAAATACCCGATACCGCCATTCAAGCCTCTTGACAGCAGCAGCTATTTTGTGAAAGAAATGTCTATCGCTCAAACGCCTTACATGATGTTTTCGTGGCAGGGCCCGTCGTACCTGACGGATTCGGCTTCGACCGTTGCAGCGGACGTATTCTCGACCATTGTCGGCCTCAACGCATCTAAAATGCAGCAGGCGCTGGTTGATAAAAACCTGGCCTCTGACGCATCGTTAAGCTACAGCACGTGCAAATATGTCGGTCCTATCGATCTGTTTGTAGTGCCGAACCCCGACAAGGTGAAAGAATGTTATGCTGAAGTGATGAATCAGATTAAGCATTTCGCGGACCCGGATTATTTTACCGACGAACAGCTAAAAGATGCTAAAGCGATAAGGTTGCGCGCAACCATTCATGAAAAAGAGAAGCCTTCAAGGCTGGCCAGCCAGGCGAGTTTCAATTGGTGCAGCACATCGCTGAATTATTATACCGACCTGGACAGCAATTATCAGAAAGTAACGCGCGAGGACATTGCCCGGTACATCAACAAATATATTCTCGGTAAGCCGATGGTCGCCGGGATGATCATCAAGCCTGAAATGAACAAACGGATCAACGCAGGCTCGTTTTTTATGGCTGCCAAATAAATAAACCTGACACGATGGAAAAGAAAATATTCGTACTTATTGCAGCGGCAGGTTTGCTGAACTTGCAACTGGCAAACGCGCAGGGCAAAGCCTATGATATGATGGTAAACGGCGTAAAGGTAATCGTTCAGCCAAGCGGCAATGATATTGTCGAAGTGGAAACCGTGATCAAGGGCGGCGTGCAGAACTATCCCGCCGATAAAGCCGGCATCGAGGCGCTGGCCATGAATGCGCTCACCGAATGCGGTACGCTGCGTCATGACAAGAACGCCTTTAAGGACCAGTTGGATAAACTTGGCGCGACTGTTTACGGGGCCTGCGGCAAAGACTATTCCCTGATACGCATGAATTGCGTTAAGCCTGATTTTGACAACGTATGGGCGCTATACCAGGAAGCGATCACGATACCCAAATTCGATGAAAAGGAATTCCTGCGCATTCGCCAGGACGCGATCAATAGCCTGAAGGAGCAGGACAGCCAGCCCGATGCCGCCATAGATAAATATGCTGACAAGGTCGCCTTCGCCGGCCGGCCATACGCGCAGGACCCTTACGGTACCATCGAAAATGTCAGCAAGCTCACTGTTGAGCAAACCAAAGCATATTACCAGTCGATACTCACCAAGTCAAGGATGGTGATCGTGGTGGTAGGCGACCTGGACAAATCGGTTATTGAACAAAAGGTAAGCCAGTTGCTGGGCACAATGAAGCAGGGCGCTCCCTATGAGCTGAAAAAGTCGTTCTTCAGGGTCTATAAGAATTCATTCTCGTCGGAAGACCGCGGCCTGGCGACCAATTATATCGAAGGCATAACCAGCGGCCCGGAGCCGGGTACGGACGACTACAACGCATTTAACGTAGCGATGCGCATTTTTGCCGACAGGCATTTCCTGTATATCCGCACCAAGAACGGGCTGTCCTACGCGCCCCAGGCCTGGTTCAGCAGCGGCTCGACGGCTGTGGCTAAATTCTCGGTTTCAACGACAGAGCCTAATAAATACATCGACGTTTTCGACAAACTCGTGGATACCATCAAAATGGAAGGCTTTAAGCCCGATGAAGTGGCCGACATGAAAATGACCTATCTCACAGGCTTCTATTATCGCCAGGAAACCAACCAGGCGCAGGCCTCATCAATGGCTGCCAACGAAGTGTTATTCAACAACTGGCGCCGCGCGCTGACGCTGGTGGATGATGTGAAAAAGCTTACCACCGAGCAGGTGAACGACGCTTTCCGGAAGTATATCACCAATATCGTATGGGTCTATCAGGGCGATACCAAAAAAGTAACCGCGCAGAATTTCATTAACGGTGTAAATAAAGGGGGGAACCCGGTAGCGCAATGAGAATATCGAATTTCGAATGTCCAATTTCGAATTTCGAAGAAATTCACTTCGTCATTCGATGTTCAATATTCGGTGTTCGATATTAATAGAAGCAGTTTCAATTTGTCATGACGCCAAAGCGGCCTCTTCTTCTTTTACCACGGCGGCGGCGGGTAGGGTAAAGAAGAATGCGGTGCCGGAGCCTTGTGCGCTTTCAACCCAGATATGGCCGTTGCACTTTTCGATCAGGTCTTTACAGAACAACAGGCCCATGCCTGTGCCCGACTCGTTGTTGGTGCCGGTGCCGCTGTCAACCTTGCTTTTGAAGAGTTTGTTCAGTTGTTTTTCGCTCATGCCCACGCCAGTATCTTTTACCGATAGCAGGACATTTTGCCCGTCCTGGTAATTGGCCGATACGCTGATGGTGTCGTTCTGTTTCGAGAACTTGATGGCGTTGGTGATCAGGTTGCGGATCACGATGCGTATCGAATTCGGGTCGGCGGTCACGGTAAGGTCGGAAGGCACGCTGTCCATCAGCCTGATGCCTTTTTCAGCGGCCTGTTCCTGGTAATTCTGCACCTCGAAGGCGGCAATTTCTTTTATGGTGAAGTTCTTGGTAGAGCTTTGGAAATTATCCATCTGGCTGTTGATCCAGAACAAAAGCGTATCCAAAAAGTCGGACGTATATTCCAGTTTTTTCAATGCCTGCGGTATCATGCTCAGGAACTGCTCATGCGTAATGCTGTCATCCTCGAGCAGACCGAATAGTCCGCGTAGCGTGCT
The DNA here is from genome assembly GCA_018266935.1 of Bacteroidota bacterium. Taxonomy (GTDB): domain Bacteria; phylum Bacteroidota; class Bacteroidia; order Sphingobacteriales; family Sphingobacteriaceae; genus Mucilaginibacter. The sequence continues at coordinate 6,897 of JAFDZL010000519.1, forward strand.
CAGCGGAGCGCGCAGGTCGTGTGCCAGGATAGATATCAGGCGGTCCTTCAGGTTGTTCAGGTCGTTGAGCTTATCTGCCTGGCTGTTCAGATCGGTCTTTTGCTGCATCACCTCGCTATTGCGGTCTTCCAGCATGATGTTAATCTTCTGTTGCTTGCGCTTGGCTTTATAATAAACGATCAGCACGGCGATCATACCCAGTATGATGCAGAAGAATATGATACTCAGCAGGCCCTGCCTTTGTATTTTTTGCTGGTACTGCTCATCCTTGCGCGCATGTTCTTCGGCCAGGAGGCGCTGGTTTTCCTTGAAACTCGATTCCAGACTGTAGGTAGTCAGTTTCTGCACGTTCTCGTCGCTCTTCAGGCTATCCTTCAGGTCTTCATAAACCTTGCGCATCTCATAAGCTTCTTCATAACGCTGCAGGCCGCCCAAAGCCGAACTTAGTTGTAACGTAGCAGTTGATCTTAGTCCTATATTGCCCAGCCTGTCGGCCGCTTGCTTGGCCATGAAAGCGTATTTGTAAGCATTTTCATAATCTTTTTTCAGGTTATACACCGTACCATAACCGTTAAGCGCGGTAGTGCGGTCGGCGTCAAGCTTATAGTCGGTCGCCATTTTTAGCGACTTGGCCATATAGCTCAGCGATGCGTCGAACTGTTTCTTATTCGCGTAGCACAGGCCCAGGTCGTTATACAAGCCGCTCAAACCGTCCTTGTTATCCTGGCCCAGGGTGAGTTTCAAAGATTTGGTGAAATAATTGATCGCCTGGTCGTAGTTCTTTTCGAGCAAATAAACCTCGCCGATGTTCTGGTAACCGGTACTGATACCCTCGATATTCTTCGAGCCTTCCCATATCTTCAATGCGCGCTGGTAATACTCCATGGATTTGGGATAGATATCCATAGCCTTCATTACCTCACCGATATTGTTATAATTCGATGCTGATGAAAGCTTATCGTGGAGTTTTAAGTCGAGTGAAAGCGATTGGAAATAATTATCAAGTGCAGAAGTTGATTTGCCAACACCGTCGGCAACCATTCCTATATTGTGATAAGTATCAGCAATGCCGGCTTCGTTTTTTATTCTTTTATTGATCTCAAGCGCCTTATTAAAATAGGATGAAGCCAGGTTATAGTTAGCCGTCCAATAATAAACCCGTCCGATGGCGATGTAGCACGATGCCAGGTCACGGTCGTCGCCGATCTTAACGTATAATAATTTGGCGCCGTACAGGCTCTTTTGAGCTTTTTCGAAATTGCCCTTTGAGGTATATACTTTACCCTCTTGAAGCAACCCATCGGCAATCCCCTTGTTGTATTTGAGTACAATAGACTTGTCGATGGCCAACTTGCTGTAATAAAGCGCGCTGTCGGGGTTGATATCGATAAATTCAGATGAAAGCTTATTGATCCTATTGATGGTAAGCGTATCTATCGGAGCATCTTTGCTGGTCAGCGAACTGCCAAGCAGGTTTTTCAGGCTGTCAACCCGGTAGCTCGCCATGTTATAGGCTGCGCTGCCTTCATTATGCCCGTAGCCCGTGTGATAGCTGACCGCCGAAGCCGCCAAGCCAGTTATGAGAAGAAGTATTAGAATGAATGTCCCTTTCAATTGCTAATAGTTTAATTCGTTATTTGCCGTTGACCCTGGTTCAACCTTAGCAACAGCACTATAACGCAGGGGTTCAGCTACTTATTTGTATTGATCAGGAAGCTTATACGTCAGGTTGACACATTTGGTTATAGGCTTAGTGTATCAAACAAAAAAATCCGCCCGCAATAAAAGCGAACGGATTGATTTTGTGTGAGTTAAAATCCTGTTTAAACAGTTAATACATTTTTCCAACTTACCAGGTCGCCGATAATTTGCTGCAGTTGGTTTGCCGGTATGCGCTCCTGTTCCATGGTATCGCGGTAACGGATGGTGACGGTGTCATCCTCCAAAGTTTGGTGATCGACAGTAATACAGAAAGGCGTTCCGATAGCATCCTGGCGGCGGTAGCGCTTGCCGATAGAGTCCTTTTCTTCGTATTGCAGGTTGAAATCCAGCTTCAGGCTATTCATGATCTCCATAGCCTTTTCAGGCAGCCCGTCCTTCTTGGTTAAAGGGAAAATCGCCGCTTTTACGGGCGCCAGGCAGGGGTGCAGCCTCAATACAACGCGGCTGTCCTGGCGCTCGGCGGTGCTCAGATCCTGTTCTTCGTAAGCGTTGATTAACGTCAGCAGGAACATGCGGTCCAAACCGATCGACGTTTCGATCACATAAGGCGTGTAATTCTGATTGATCTCAGGATCGAAATACTGTATCTTCTTGCCCGAGTATTTCTGGTGCTGGCTCAAGTCGAAATCAGTGCGGCTGTGAATGCCTTCCACCTCTTTAAAGCCGAACGGAAACTCAAATTCGATATCGAAAGCGGCGTCGGCATAGTGTGCCAGCTTGGTATGCTCGTGGAAGCGGTATTTGGCCGGATCGGTGCCCAAAGCCAGGTGCCATTGCAGGCGGGTCTGCTTCCAGTGCTCGAACCATTCTTTTTGCGAGCCGGGGCGGATAAAGAATTGCATCTCCATCTGCTCGAACTCGCGCATGCGGATAATGAACTGCCTTGCGATCACCTCGTTGCGGAATGCTTTACCGATCTGCGCGATGCCGAAAGGTGTCTTCATGCGGCCCGACTTTTGTACGTTAAGGTAATTCACGAAAATACCTTGTGCGGTTTCAGGGCGAAGATATACGATGTCCGATTCCTCTGACACGGCGCCCATTTGCGTGCTGAACATCAGGTTGAACTGGCGCACTTCGGTCCAGTTGGCTGTGCCGCTGATAGGGCAGGTGATCTTATGTTCGATGATCAGGTCGCGCAGGCGGTTCAGGTCGTCAGCTTTCAGGGCTTTGTCCATCTCCAGTTGCAATTCTTCGGCGAGGTCGGTTTTGCCCTCCTCGTCGTATTGGGCTATTCGATCTTCCAAAAGCTGATCGGCCCGGTAACGTTTTTTTGAATCCTTATTATCGATCATCGGGTCGTTAAAGCCTGCCACGTGACCGCTCGCTTCCCATATCTTCGGGTGCATGAATATGGCCGAATCGATGCCCACGATATTCTCGTTCAGCTGCACCATGGCCTTCCACCAGTAGGTTTTGAGGTTATTCTTCAACTCGGCGCCGTTCTGGCCGTAGTCGTACACAGCGCTCAGGCCGTCATACAGCTCGCTTGACTGGAATACGAAGCCGTATTCCTTGGCATGGGATATTACGTTCTTGAATAATTCGTCGGTGGCATTGCTCATAATTGCGCAAAGATAGGTTTTAGTCCGGAAGTCCGCATAAGTCCGAAAGTCCGAAAGAAAATAACTTTTGTGCT
>JAFDZL010000520.1 GCA_018266935.1 Bacteroidota bacterium
CCAAAAGCCAAAGCAGCGATCAGGGCCATCCTGGGCGATACCAGTATCGCCATTGCCAGCAACTGGGCCGATTTTATTAAGTCCGACCCGAACTACAACTATCTGAGCGCGTGGCACTACATCGACATGGACAAGACTTACACGTACTCCGGGCTACAGGAGCATTTGAACCAGGATACATCCGTTGATGCTTACACCAAACTGAACTTCCTGATCGCCGAACTAAAGAAAAAGGATCTTTCCTCAGGTAAGAAATTACTTTACCTGCGTATGCTTATTCACATTGTCGAAGATGTGCACCAGCCCATGCATGTGGGCCATACATCCGATAAAGGCGGCAACGATATCAAGATAACCTGGATGGGCAACCCGTCGAACCTGCATTCGGTTTGGGATTCGGGCCTGATCGATTTCCAGCAATTAAGCTATACTGAATACGCCGCGACCATCAATTTTACCACAGCGGCACAGCGCGCTCAATGGCAAAAGGAACCCATCAGCCAATGGTTATTCGAGTCCAATCAAATAGCCGATAAACTATACGAAGAGGTAAAACCCGGGGATACGATCAGCGCTTTCCGGTACAACTATAGCCACATTGCCATCGTTAACCGGCAACTGGTTAAAGCCGGTGTACGTTTGGCAGGGGTTTTGAATGCTATTTTTGGTTGATTGAGTTGATTAAGTTAAGTGGTTAGATTGAGTTTATCCTTCCGCATTATTAACTTATTCAACCAAATCAACTACTCACTAAATCAACTTTAACAATGAAATTGTTAATGGTCTGCCTCGGTAATATCTGCCGCTCGCCTTTGGCGGAGGGTATTATGCAGCACTTGTCGGACGAACACGGCCTCGGCTGGAAGATCGATTCGGCGGGAACCGGTAACTGGCATGTGGGCGAAGGCCCCGACAGGCGCTCGGTGCGCGCCGCGCGAAACCATGGCATCGATATCAGTGGCCAGGTTTGCCGGCTGATCCGGATCAGCGACTTTGAGCATTTCGATCACATCTTCGTAATGGATAAGTACAACCTTAGGGATGTGCTGGAAATGGCGCCCGGCGAGGATGCCGCTGCAAAAGTCAAATTACTCCTCGGTAACCGTGAAGTACCCGATCCTTATTATGAAGACAGCCAGTTCGAGCCCGTTTTTGAATTGATCGAGATGGGGTGTAAGGATATTATTAAAGAATTTACGCACCAAGAATAGGTATATGTCAAAATATCCTGAGGTAAAAGACAAAAAACTAGTTGGAACATATCCGGGGTTCGTGAAATCAGGTGGTGGCCTTGTTTGGGATGACGTCTTAGAATATCGGGTATGGTGTCATCCGCTTGCTGGCGCAACTGATTTAGAGGATGACGGCGACTACTATTACGCGTTTGACAATTTTGACGATGCAATCAAATTCTCAGAAGAGAATCCTGGAACTGAAAAGCCGCTTGCGTTAATATTACAGGAAGAACATATCAATGAGCCCGAACCAGGTGTTTATGAACACGTAAAAGAACCCAGGCTAGCAGAATGGTACGTTGAATGGCTAAGCCGCCCGAAAAGGACTGCTAATACGATACCAGATTTTCTTTCACCTGATGCGCCGCCCAATAGACTGGAAATTCTCAGGGGGTTTGCTTGACTACCCTCGCCTGCTCCCAAATAACTCAGTTTAGCTGAGTTTATCGGTTTTTGTTATCTTGGACCTTGTTATCATCGGTCGCGTTATTATCGTCACAATTCAGCGTTAATGGTTTTCAATTCCCTTCATTTTGCTGCTTTTTTTATTGTAGTTACCAGTCTTTATTTCGCCATTCCGCATAAGTTTCGCTGGCTGCTGCTGCTGATCAGCAGTTGTTATTTTTACATGACTTTCGTGCCGGTCTATATTTTAATATTAGCCTTCACCATTGTGGTTGACTATTGGGCCGGGATATTCATCGAAGGGTCTGAGGGAGGAAGAAGAAAAGCATTCCTGGTATTAAGCATTGTGGCCAATGTCGGTGTTTTGGCGATCTTCAAATATTACAATTTCCTCAATGATAACCTGTCGCTCGTTTTAAAAGGCATCGGGTACCGGAGCCTTCCGCCGCACTTGTATATCCTGCTGCCTATCGGCTTGTCTTTTCACACTTTCCAGGCGATGAGTTATACGATCGAGGTTTACCGAGGCAAGCAAAAACCCGAACGTCATTTTGGTATTTATGCATTATACGTGATGTTTTATCCGCAGCTGGTGGCCGGGCCCATCGAACGGCCCCAAAACCTGCTGCATCAGTTTTACGAGAAACACCAGTTTGATTATTCGCGGGTAACGGATGGATTACGGTTAATGGCGTGGGGCCTGTTCAAAAAAATAGTTATTGCCGACAGGCTGGCCGTTGTGGTTGATAATGTTTACAACGACCCCAATCGTCATCACGGCCTCAGTTTTATTATAGCCACCCTTTTCTTTTCTTTCCAGATATACTGCGATTTCTCAGGCTACTCGGATATGGCTATAGGCATGGCCAGGGTAATGGGATTTAAGCTGATGAAAAACTTCGATCAGCCATATCATTCCCGAAGCGTAGGCGAATTCTGGACGCGCTGGCATATCTCTTTATCTGCCTGGTTTAAAGATTATTTATATATACCGCTTGGCGGGAACCGGGTTTCCATACCGAGGTGGTATTTCAATATTTTCGTGGTATTCCTAGTCAGCGGGCTGTGGCATGGGGCCAACTGGACCTTTATTCTGTGGGGCGGATTGCATGCATGCTATTTGCTCATCGCGTCGGCCACAAAAAAAGTAAGAAACAAGGCCGCAAAAGCAAGCGGGTTATGCAATTATCCCTCGCTGAATAATGCTTTGCAGGTTATGTTTACGTTTGCTGCCGTTTCCTTCGCCTGGATATTTTTTCGAGCTCCGACAATTCATATCGCTTTTCATATTGTGAAAAGCATGTTTGCCGATACGCCGCAAGATATTTATGCGCTAACGCACCACCTTCAATCAAAACTCAATCTCGGTTTGATCGGGCAGGAGCTGACGATCGCTATTCTTTCCATCCTGCTTTTGGAGGCGGTCCATCTGATCGCGGGGAAACGCAGCATAAATCAACTAATAAAAAGTCAACCTGCTTTAGTGCGCTGGTTGATCTACTATGGCTTCCTCTTTGTTTTGGTGGTATTCAGCGAACCCATCAGCAAGCAGTTTATTTATTTTCAATTTTAGGTCATGCGGAAATTTATCAAAAAGGCTTTCTTATTTTCCGCCCCCCTGATCGTAGCCACTATAAGTTATTTAGTAACCGACCCGTACCAGAGTATGCCCTGGCACCGCATTCATGAGTTTAATATCCTGATGCTGTCGCGGGGCGACATATCAACGAAACTTTACTTAAGGAACGCCGATCGGCACAAATATGATTCATTCATCTTTGGCAGTTCCAGGTCAACTGCCCACACAGCCGCCGAATGGAAAAAATACCTGCCAAAAGGTAGTTCTCCATTCTCGTTCAGCGCCTGGAATGAGTCGGTAGAAGGTATTTACCGGCGTGTAAAACTGATCGACTCGCTAAAAAAACCAATCCATAATGCCTTTATTGTGATCGATCTTGACCGGGCCTTTCACCTCGATAAAATATCATGGGATCATTACCTCATCACCGGCATATCGAAGTATCAATACTATACCAAGGATTACCTCAATTATTTACAAAGTCCGAAACTGATTTTATCGAGTATAGATTATGCCATTTTTCATAAACAACGGGGATATATGGACGGATTCGTCGGAATGAAGCCAGGTGACCTGGACACGATTACGAATGACTGGGACCCGCGATCGGACGAAAAAATAGACACTGACTCGGCAAACTATTACCGAAACAGCTTGCCGAAATTTTACCGCAGACCGACGCAGCAACAGGTTAGTAAAGCATTGGTTACCGATAGCGTACTATATTTCCTAAACCAGATTGAACTGATCTTTAACCGCCATAAAACCAACTATAAGGTTGTGATAGCTCCATTGTACGACCAGATAAAGATCAACCCGACAGATCTTAAACAGCTGGATGATGTCTTTGGGCAGGAAAATGTATTTGACTATTCAGGAATAAACGCCATCACCAACAATAAGTTCAATTATGGGTCCGACATTTTACATTACAGGAAAAAAGTCGGGAATCTGATATTCAAAGAAGTATATAGGTAATTGCGGTTTGTTCTTCAAGAAGCGCTTAAGCTTAAATTTTGAAACCGGAATTTCTTTTGATACCGAAGTATGCCAGTTCCTCTCCATCCCGGTGAAAGTTATCCCGGCGCTCCATACCCGCTTTGAGCAATACTTTTTGCGAACCGGTATTACCCAGGGTAGTGACCGCAACAACTTCTTCCGCATCAGTATTGCTGAACGCATGAGCGATCATGATCTGCGCCATTTCGGTGCCGATACCCTGGCCCCAATATTTTTGGTGCAGTGAATAACCTAACTCGATCTTGTCCTTGAAATCATAAAAATTACGCAGCAGGCAACTCCCAATATAGTCGCCGTCACCATTGTTGAACAGGCCCCAGCGGTTGAGCGTTTTCCCGGCCTCATAATCGGCGATCGTTCCACGGAAAATATCCACCTGTTCCTGTTGTGTACGCTTGGGCAGGTGGACGATCACTTTCTCGTCATCATATAAGGCGACGTAAATCTCTTCCTCTTCAGGTTTGAATTCGCGGATAATGAAGCGCGGTGTTTGTATAAAAAGCGGCATGAGCCAAATGTACTTAATGATAAATTTATTTGTTATTTTTGATAGAGTAATTACAAAACGATGATCAGAGAGATTGTGAAACCAGCAGGGAAAACCTATACCCTTAATTTGCCCGATGAAATGATAGGCAAAACGGTGGAGGTCATTGCTTTTGAAATTGACAAGGATAATGGAAATAATGGCAACAAAAAAAGCTCTGCCGAAATAAAGAAAAAATATTCAAAATATCCTCCCATCTCTCACGAAAACTACCGGTTTGATCGTGATGATGCTAACGACCATGAATGAGATATTTATTGATTCCAACATCATTCTTTATTTGCTGGATGTCGATAAACACAAACGATCAATAGCTCAGGATTTGCTTTTAAAAAGGCCTTGTATAAGTGCGCAGGTTTTAACAGAGAGTGCAAACGTTTGTAAACGCCGCTTCAAATACACGAAAGAGCAACTGTTAAATTTGTGGTCTGATTTATTAACAGATTGCTTATTGGTTCAAACTGATAGCAGAACCTTTATTACCGCAATTACACTCAGCAAAAAATATGACTTCCAGGTCTATGATGCGTTAATAGTGGCATCCGCGCTGAATTCAGAATGCGGAGTACTTTATTCCGAAGACATGCAGCACAACATGCTTGTTGAAAATAAGGTTAGAATCGTTAACCCATTCATTTAACATACCGCTGTTCTCTTTTTATTACCTTTGCGCCCATGGCATCCGTTAAACCATCAGTTCCCAAAGGCACCCGCGACTTTTCACCTGCCGAAATGGCCAAACGCAACTACATTTTTGATACCATCAAAAGTGTGTTCCGCAAATATGGCTACCAGCAGATCGAAACGCCGGCGATGGAGAAGCTTTCAACACTGATGGGGAAATATGGTGAAGAGGGTGACAAGTTGATCTTTAAGATCATTAACAATGGTGATTTTTTAGCTGATGGCGGTATTAACGAATCAAATATCACTGCCGACAGCAAAAAGATGCTGCCACTGATCGCTGAAAAAGCCTTGCGTTACGATCTCACCGTTCCCTTCGCCCGTTACGTGGTCATGCACCAAAATGAGATATCGTTCCCTTTCAAGCGATTCCAGGTTCAACCGGTTTGGCGCGCCGACAGGCCGCAGCGGGGCCGTTATCGCGAATTTTACCAGTGCGATGCTGATGTGGTGGGTTCGAATTCTCTGCTGAACGAGGCTGAATTTGTGCTGATCTACGACGAAGCCCTGAGCAAATTAGGCCTGCGTGATTTCACCATAAAACTAAATAATAGAAAAATTCTATCTGGTATAGCAGAGATTATAGATAAAAATGATAATATCGTTTATTTGACTGTTGCGATAGATAAATTGGACAAAATTGGCCTGGATGGTGTGATCAAAGAGCTGCTGGAGAAGGGCTTTACCAATGCCGATATCGAAAAAATAAAGCCTGTTATTTTGTTGGAAGGTTCGAACGAAGCGAAATTAGCCAGCCTGCGCGATGCTTTGGCAAAATCTGAAACCGGGCTTAAAGGCTGCGACGAAATTGAAACCGTACTGAACTATATCGCAAACTGCCCAACCAAAACAGCTAAAGTAGAGTTAGACATCACGCTTGCACGGGGATTGAACTACTACACCGGCGCAATCTTCGAAGTAAAAACCAACGAGGTGGCTATGGGCAGTATCGGCGGGGGTGGGCGCTATGACGACCTTACCGGCATGTTCGGGCTAAAGGGGCTGACTGGCGTAGGTATATCGTTCGGAGCTGACCGCATTTATGATGTAATGGAGGAATTAAACCTCTTCCCGGAAGCGACTACTGAAAGCACCCAGGTGCTTATCTGCTGCTTTGATGCAGATGGTGAACGGTATGCCTTTCCACTAGTACAGAGATTGCGCGAGCAGGATATCACGGCTGAACTATACCCGGCCGGCGCCAAGATCAAAAAGCAATTAGACTACGCTAACAGTAAAAACATTCCCTACACTATTGTCATAGGCAGCGACGAGATACAGAGCGGTTTGCTGGCGTTTAAGAATATGACCAGCGGCGTACAGGAGAAATTAACAGCCGGGGAGATCATGAAGAGGTTGAAATAATTTCCCGCCCTCCGTTCATGGCGAGGAACGAAGCCATCTCTGAACTGCACCAATCAAGAAACGAAATTATCGATTTGCACGCGCAGAAATAGCAACGCTGTCGCTCGCTATGACGGTTGTTTTGATTTCATTACCCATTCGTCTTCACCTTCCGTGAGGCATCAAATGGTATCACTAATTTCAGGCTGATATTACGACCCATGTTGAATATGCCCGGCTGAACGCCCGGTGGTACGGTCGTGTTATCAAAATACTTCAACCGGCTCATGTTCGACTCGTAGTTCTTATTACCCAGGTTAGTGCCTTCGATAAATATCTTCACAACCGCGTTGCCGTTGTCGTCGGTAATGTCGCCGCCGAAACCGCCGCTGACCAGGTTGTAGCCCGAAGTATAAGTTTCGGTGCCATAAGCCGCGAAATACCTATTCTGCGCATCATAGTGGTCAAATCCGACAAAAACATACACATTCCTTAAGCTGCCAAAACCTTTGGCGAATGTTCCGCGCAACTCAGAGTGCGTGTGCAGGGGCGGGATGAAAGGCAAATACTTCAGGCTATCCGGAACCGGGCCGCCATTGCCCAAATTGGCGCCGTAAGTGAGGCTCAGCGTATTTTCAAAGTGCAGCCAGTGATAGGGGTGTATATCTACATTAAAGTCGCCTCCATCGATACGGGCTTTTGTTTGCACATAAGTGAAACGGCTGTAAATTCCGTTCGGGTTGGAGCTGCCGTCAGCGTTCACGCGCTCGGGGTTACCGTTGGCGTCCAGTATCTGCTCCTGGAAAATGTAATTCTGCAGATTGTTGTCATATAACTCTACGCTCGCTGAAAGGTTCGGCAAGGTAAGGAAAAAGCCTATGTCTCCCTGTACATTAAATTCAGGTTTGAAGTCAGGGTTCCCCACATGATATATCTGGGAACCCGGATCAGGACCATTGGCTGAAAGCTCGGCAATATTCGGCGCCCTGAAGCCACGGGCTACGTTCGCCTTCACCAGGAATGCATTGCTGAAGTTATAGGTTGCGCCTAAGCTCCCCGTTGTTCCCGAAAATGTCTTGCTAAACCCTGCAAATTGTTGGGTAACATTTGGCGTCGTCGCCGGGTTTGGACCTGTGTACAAAGCCGGGAAATATTGCACGGTCGTATCGACATAGGCAGCCTGCCCTGTTATCGACCGGCTGTCATAACGCAGGCCACCTTCCAGGTCGAGTTTGCCGATACTTTTCTTCAGTATAAAGAATGGCCCGGCATCAAACTGGTGATAAGCCGGAATCGGAAAATCAGTCGCATCGCCGATCGAATTGGTTTGATACTGGCCGTTCACGCCGAAAGTGGTCTCGTAACCCTTTCCCATGTCGAAATTATACTTCACATCGTAGGTATAATCATTCAGGTGCAGGTTCAAACCCGCGACATCCGTCGCCTCGGGGTGCGTATATTCGCGGCGGTGACTGTATTCATACCCAAGGTTTATGATCAGGTTGCCGCTTCCTAACGTGATATTGCTGTTATTGTAAATACGGTACAATTGCACATGCTGGTGCAGCGGCGTAATGTCGTATGAATTCAACAGGTTTTCACGAACGATGGGACGATAGGTATCTGCCTCCGTCACCTGCATAGTAAATTTACGGGTGAGCGAATCGCGGCTGCCATCAGGTATCTCCTGCTCGTCATCGAATAAGGAGGCATTGAAATAGGAGTAGCCCCATTTTTTGTTAACGCCCAGCATGATGCGCGCGTCCTTCTCCCGGTAACCGGTCCCATAAACGCGGCCATCGTGCTGGTTTTGATAGTCCTTGGCCATTTTATACGAAAGTACTGTCCCCCAAACGAAGCCGCTATCATTCCCCTGCAAACGAAGTGACGTATTGATCAGGTTATTGTTCGTACCATAGTCGCCGGTTACCGACCCCAGTATTTTTCCTTCAGCCACCGGCGGCGGCGTAATCAGGTTTACCACACCACCTATAGCATCAGAACCATAGCTTAAACTAGCCGGTCCTTTTACCACTTCCACCCGGTCGATGGAGTTTTGGTCAACCTCGATGCCATGCTCGTCACCCCATTGCTGGCCTTCCTGGCGGATACCGTCTTCCAGCGTCACTACGCGGTTATAGCCCAGGCCATGTATAAAAGGTTTGGATACGTTCGGCCCGGTGGTTACTGCGCTGATGCCTGGAAGGTTGGCAATTTCGTCGATCACATTGGTTGACGCCGAATGCTGGTCGATATATGCTTTACTCACCGCCGCCATCGGTATCGGGTCGCGTTTGATCTCGGTCGCCTTGCTCAAACCTGTGATCACCACTTCGGCCGTTTCAATAGCCGACGTTTGCAATTGAACGTTCAATACCGAAGTTTTGGACAGATCGACATTTTGATTGAACGTCGCATAGCCGATATAGCTTACCTGGACCAGGTAAATGCCTTTCGGCAGGTTGGTTATCATATATTTCCCGTTAGCATCGGTCACCGAGCCGGTGCGCAGGTCGGGGATGGACACCGTTGCCCCGGGTATGGTCATGCCGGTGGCCTTGTCGGTGACCACACCGGATAACGTATTGTTGCCGTCACCCTCCAAAATGGTGGCCCTGCCAGGCGTTTTTGCGAATGCGGCAAAATTTATAAGTAAAGTTAAAAAGCTAAAAAAGAGCTTTAATTTCATAATAATAATCGTCGTGGTTCAAGATTTTTGCCGTACGTGGCAAGGTCGGTTTTGGGTAATTATTATTATTATTATGCGGCAGGAGGTGCGCGGCCGGATGAAAGGACCAGTGAGATGCTTACAAAATCGTATTGAGCTTGCTTATACAGGTGATCGATAACCTGGATCGGCGCAAATACCACAGGGGTGTGCCTGATCATGCTATTGTGATGCATGGCATCACACAACTGGCATTTTTCGGAAACTACTGTGCCACGCGAAGCACGGGTGATGCGGGCCAACGTTTTGTGCTGATGAACATAAACGGCCGACTGTCCCGCAACGAAACAGACCAGCAGTATTAGGGCATAAAAAATATGGCGTTTACCTTTTTTCATCAGCAAAATGACGCGCGACGAGCATCATGTGTGGCGTTTGCCCGCAAAAATAACGAAACCGTTACTTAAATCGTCATTACCAGGTAACAATGTCGTTGGAAAGAATGTTTCGGACGTTCGTTAAACCGATGATCCGGATTATCTTTGGCGCATGAAACCCGCCGACATCAATAACAAGTGGAACGTACTGCAGGAACGCATAGCAGCGGACTTTGAAATGGATAAGCCCGATATCAAAGTGATGCTTTTCCTGATCGGGGTGCAGGAACTTGGGAAAGGACCACGGAAATTCAGCAAAAGACAAAAGGAAGAACTGATGCACATAGCCACCTGCAGGTTATTCAGCCGGATGGGGTTTTATGAGCTGGAAGGGCTCGACCAGGACGGCTGGCCGCACTGGAAATTAACTGACAAAATACCCAATTATACCATCCTCGAGCAGGAACTGATATTGAAGTCGCTGATCATTGATTATTTTGACGAATTGTTGTAAGGTTGTAAAGTTGGAATGTTGAAAGGTTGGATTTTTGCAAAAGCCAAATCTCTCGAATCATTTCAATAACTTTTCAACTTTAGAACCTTCCAACTTTACAACCATTAAAATGAAAAAATTACTTACCCTGACGTTAATACTCCTAACCACTACCGCTTTTGCCGGCAAACCGAAGAACCAGTACGTTCGCATACGGACCAGTTATGGCGATTGCATCATCAGGCTGTATAACGAAACGCCGCAGCACCGCGATAATTTCATCAAATTGGTAAAACAGGGCTTTTACAACGGCACGTTGTTTCACCGCGTCATCCAGAACTTTATGATCCAGGGCGGCGACCCGGATTCCAAAGACCCGAAGAAAGCCACGCCCGGTGCCGAATTAGGCAATGGTGACGTCGGCTACGCTATCCCGGCAGAATTTCGCGACAGCCTGTTCCATAAACGGGGTGTTTTAGCGGCAGCGAGGGACGATAACCCCAAAAAAGCCTCGAGCGGCTGCCAGTTTTATATTGTGGAAGGGAAACGGTTCACGCCTGGCAAACTGGACACCTTAGAGCAAACGCGCCTGAAAGGTCGAAAAATACCGCAATGGGAACGGGATTATTATACGTCAGTGGGCGGTGCGCCGCATTTGGACCAGAACTATACCGTTTACGGCGAGGTTGTTTTCGGCATCGATATGGTGGATCGAATTGCAGCCGTAAAAAAGGACGAACGTGACCGCCCGGTCGTGGATGTACCCATGACGGTTGAATTGCTGAGCAAAAAGGAATGCAGGCAACTGGACAGAATACTTGGTTTAGCCAACTAAGTTCGAAATTGAACATTCGAAATTCGAAATGAAAATTGTTACTTATAACGTCAACGGCATCCGCTCCGCCATCAATAAAAACTGGCTGGCGTGGCTACAGGCAACAGACGCCGACGTGGTTTGTTTGCAGGAGATCAAAGCGACACCGGACGTGCTGACCGAGCTGTTCCTGGTGGAGGAAATGGGCTACCAGCATTACTGGTTCCCGGCCGAAAAAAAGGGTTATAGCGGGACCGCCATCTTCACCAAACACACGCCAAAGCACGTGGAATACGGCTGCGGCTTAGCGCATTATGACCGCGAGGGACGGAATATCCGGGTTGATTTTGAGGACATTTCCGTGATAAGCGTTTATTTCCCTTCCGGCTCCAGCGGCGACGAACGGCAGGGTTTTAAGTACCAGTTTTTGGACGAATTTGGTGAATACATCAACCAACTGAAATGGGCCTATCCAAACCTGGTAGTCTGCGGCGACTATAACATCTGCCATCGCCCGATCGACATTCACAACCCCAAGTCCAACGCCAATTCATCCGGCTTTTTGCCCGAAGAACGCGAATGGATGGAGAATTTTGTCAATTCAGGTTTTATCGATACGTTCAGACATAAAAACAAGGAACCGCACAACTATACCTGGTGGAGCTTCCGCGCCAATTCACGCGCCAAGAACCTGGGCTGGCGCATCGATTATATCATGGTGACGCACCCGCTGGAAGCGCATATCAAACGCGCGATGATACTACCGGAGGCGAGACATTCGGACCATTGCCCGGTGCTGGTGGAGTTGGAAGGGTTTTGAAGTTACTTAGTTCTTGACCTCGAAATCTAATTCGACCACATCTCTTTCAATAGATTTCCCTCCCATGTCGCATGTTACATGAACTATCAGTTTTAATATTTTAGGTGTTAGTTCTTTAATTTTGAAACTGGTAACACTATTTCGTTTGTCCGAATACTGAAGAGTAATAGCATTATCAATCAATTTGTAGTAAACTGAATGGAATACTCCCGGAGTGTCAGTAAAGTTGTAGCGTAGCACACCTTTATTGGTTAAATCCCATGTACCATAGTTATCCAAATCAATGTCGGTGGGACATGTCGGTTCCGCAGTTGCCGGACTTTTTACAAAGTCAACACCTGTAAATTTCCATACCCTATAAATGGAATCCTGCGCGTGAGTGCCTGTATGAATATGGCTATTTCGCGCGGGTTTTGAAAGGTTAAAAGCAAGGGGAATCAAAACGATAAGACAAAGGCTCAACAGTTTCATGGTATAAATATAAATAAATGTTCTTGGTTCAACCCTGTAACAATCACTCTACCCGAAAGTCTAATCTTAAGCCAAAACTGCCCGCTTATGAAATGGACCCTCTTTAAACGCAAGCCCAAAGCCGAAAGGAAGAAAAAATCCAAAGCCCGCGAGTGGCTCGATGCCATTGTTTTCGCCGTAGTAGCAGCCACCATCATACGCGGGTTGCTGTTTTCAGCTTATGCCATCCCTACCGGTTCGATGGAGGGCACCGAGCTTGGCGGCGATTACCTTTTTGTGAGCAAGATCAGCTACGGCCCGCGCATTGCAAACACTCCTTTGGCAATTCCGTTCGTAGAGCCGCAGATACACGGCGTAAATACTTACTGGGACCTGATCAAATTGCCTTACTGGCGCCTGCCTGGGTTCACCGAGGTTAAGAAAGGTGATATCGTGGTTTTCAATAGCCCGGAACATGCCGGGGAGGGCACGCCAACCGACGAACTGCTGACGCTGATCAAACGCTGCCAGGCAACGCCGGGCGATAAACTGCAGATCATCAACAGCCAGGTATATATCAATGGTAAGCCGGCTAAGAATGCGCCCAAACAGCAGACATCCTATACCGTTACCACTAACGGAACCGATATCAACCCGCAGCTTTTGGAGGATGACAATATAGAAACCCGGCAGTCGCTTGGCCCGAATATGTACGAGATGATCATTCCGCAGGACCACCTGGCGGAGATGAAAAGTTACTCGAATATCAAAAGCATAGAGCCTTATATAGCCAAAGCGGGCGAAGCTAATCCGCAAGTCTTTCCGCAAAGCAGCAAACTCAAATGGAACGAGGACAACTACGGCCCATTGGTAATACCTAAACGCGGCTGGACCATTCCGTTGAATGACTCTACTTTGACGCTCTATCGTCGTGCTATCGAAGTTTATGAGCACAATAAAGTTGATATGAAGGGTAAAGATGTCTTTATCAACAGCAAAAGGGCATCGGCCTATACTTTCAAAATGAATTACTACTGGATGATGGGCGACAACCGCCACAATTCGTGGGATTCGCGATTTTGGGGTTACGTGCCGGAAGACCATGTCATCGGCAAAGCACTGATCACCGTGTTAAGCACCGATTCGACCAAGGGTATTTTCAGCGGCAAAATTCGCTGGAACCGGATGTTCAAGCCGATCGATTAGGCCCGCAGCTCCAAAGGGGGAGTGGGAATAAATTGGCAAAAAAAGAAAATCCCGTCGTGAAACAGGATTCTTTTATTTATATCCAACTGTGTTTTCCCCTTCAGGAGGTTAGCAGGTTTACGACTTAACTCTTTCCACGTAAGAACCGCTCGCGGTATCCACGCGCACTTTGTCGCCGATATTGATAAACAGCGGCACCTTGATCTCGGCGCCTGTCTCCACGGTCGCATTTTTCATGGCGTTGGTTGAAGTGTTACCCGCCACGGCCGGTTCGGTATAAGTGATCTCCAGTTCAGCCGATGCAGGCGCTTTAGCCGTAATAGGCTCTCCGCTTTCAAAAGCAACGATCACGTTGGTGCCTTCTTTCAGGAATTTCACCGAATTGCCGAATAAAAACTTGGGCACATTATACTGCTCGTAAGTGGTATTGTCCATCACCACCAGGTCGTTGCCGTCCTCGTACAGGTACTGGTAATCGCTGGTTTCTACGCGGGCAATGTCAACTTCCTCGTCGGTACGGAAACGGTATTCAACCAGCTTGCCGGTCTTTACGTTACGCATGCGAGCCTGGTAAAAGGCGCGTAGGTTGCCCGGCGTACGGTGGATAAATTCTTCTACCTGCACCAATTCGCCGTTAAAACGAAGGATGCTGCCATTTTTTATATCTGATGCTTTAGCCATAAAAATCTTAAACAGAGGCGCAAACTTAGGCACTTAACCGCAAAGAAGCAAATGTGTTATAGTCCGGAAGTCGGGAAGTCCGCGCAAGTCCGAAAGATCAATATTCTCTTATGCAAAATCTCTCGTTAGGATCAGTAATCCACAAAACACCACAAATATTCTTTCGGACTTCCGGACTTATGCGGACTTTCGGACTAAATTTGTGCCATGATCGATGTGATCCTTAAAAAGGGGAAAGAAAAGGCTGTACTGCAACGCCATCCCTGGCTGTTCTCGGGTGCGGTGGAACGTGTGAAAGGTAAACCTGCCAACGGCGATATTGTGCGCCTGCTTAACGACCGGGGCGGATTTATGGCCTATGGGTTTTACAATGGCCAGTCGCGGGTGGCGTTGCGGTTGCTGGAATGGGATGAAGCGGTTGAAGTGAATGAGGATTGGTTCCGGAGGAAAGTGGCAGTAGCAGTGGCAGGGCGCGGCAATATTTTGAATGAGTCAACCAACACCTGCCGCCTGGTTTTCAGCGAGGCCGATTATTTGCCGGGACTGATAGTAGATAAATACGCGGACTACCTGGCTGTACAGGTGCTTACGTCCGGAATTGAAAATGTGATGCCCATTATCATTGACGAACTACAAAAGCTGCTGAAGCCTGAAGGTATTTTTGATAAAAGCGACGCTGGTTCGCGCGCGCACGAGGGATTGGATACCATCAACCAGGTATTGGCCGGTAAACATCCGCCCGAACTGGTTACAGTGATCGAAAATGGATTGACTTATGGCATCAATATAGCCGAGGGCCAAAAATCCGGCTTTTATTGCGACCAGCGCGATAATCGCAGAATCACCGCTCAACATGCCAAAGGCAAAAAGGTATTGGACTGCTTTTCCTATACCGGCGGCTTTACATTGAACGCATTGAAAAACGGCGCCGCGTCTGTGACCAGCGTAGATAGCTCGGCACTGGCCATCGAAACATTGAAGAAGAATATCGCACTGAATAAACTCGACGCTAAAAAAGTTACCACGATCCAATCGGATGTGAACAGACAGTTGCGAACATTCAGGGAGCAAGGCGAAAAATTCGACCTTATTGTGCTCGACCCGCCGAAATATGCACCATCACGCTCGGCATTGGACAAGGCTTCGCGCGCTTACAAGGATCTGAACCGTTTGGCCATGTACCTGCTTGAACCGGGCGGATTGTTAGCGACTTTCTCTTGCTCCGGCGCAATGGATATTGACACCTTTAAACAAGTCCTGGCCTGGGCCGCTTTGGATGCCGGGAAGGAAGTGCAGTTCATTTACCAGTTCTGCCAGCCGGAGGACCACCCGGTACGAGCGTCTTTCCCCGAAGGCGAATATTTGAAGGGGCTGCTGTGCAGGGTTTATTGAGAGTTGATTAAGTTGATTGAGTTAAGTGGTTGATTAGGTTTTGGCCTTCCCAACTTAATCTAACTTAATCAACCAATTAACCTAATCAACTCATCTCAATCAAACTTCACCCCGCCGTAGCTCGTGCTGATATTGATCGTGCCGCCGCCGCCATTACCGATATGGCCCTTGAAATTCTTGGTTGGTTTCCAGCCTTTGCTATTATCGGATGGCGTTTTCTCGGTAATTTGTACCGGAACATCCCCGTAATTAAAATCTCCGTAGCGAACCGTCACATCAAAATTTGCATTGGTGCCGTTATCAATTCCCATGATCAGGTTTGAATAATTCGAGCTGTAGGAAAAGCTTCTGAAGCCCTTATCCAGTCCCTCTACCTTAATGCCGCCGGCATAGTGCCCGTTGATGCTGGCCGAATTCTTTATCTTACCGATCTTTGCAGACGAGTAGCGTAAACCCGCATTCAGGCTGCCAACATCGCCCATATCCAGGCTGCCATAGCTTACATTCACATCAGCCGATGTTGTATTTTCGAACTTCGCGCTGCCATAACGCACATTGATCTGGTTATCATTACCCATGAGCGATCCGCCCGCGAAACTGCCGTAAGCGCAATCGATACTTACTTTTCCGCTCATATCTGGAATTTCAGTCGAACCGTACTTGTTGGCGATACTTAAGGCATTTTTTGCCGGCATAGAGATCGTGTAGTTCACCTCAACCTTATGATGGTCGTTCCTGTTATTGAACAGGTCCCATACTGAATTGCTGCTCCCCTTGCCAAAATTCGTGGTAAATGACACCACATCTCCCTCCTTGCCATCCGATATACTGATGGCATCAATCATTTTTTGAGCAGTTTCGTCGCTGCTGGCATAGCTTCTTATCTCGATGTCAACCTTAACCTCGTTCTTGTTCCAGGTATTCACTATCACCTTACCGAATTTATTATCTATGCTCAGTCTGTCATTGCCATCCAGCGGGTAAGTTTTGCTATAGTTCTTTACTTTTTCGCCAATGGAACCCTGCTGCACCAGTTCATCCAGGCGCTGATCGCTTCTACTGAAACTAATGTTCATATCGTTCACCAGTCCTTTTATATCCGGGGAGATGGTATGCAAGGCGCTGTTCAAATCTTTAAGGCCTTCTTTTATGCTGATCTTCAGGTCGTTCATCGCGATGTTGAGATCGCTTTTGCTGACGTTAAGATCGATGCCGGCAATATGTACATTGTCATCCTCATTTTTACGCCACGCGGTATCCTGCGCAAAGCCCTGTCCTGCCATCAGCAGCAAGGCGATCATGGTGAAAGGTTTATATATCTTTGGTCTCATTTTTCGGATCCTTTTTTATTTGATTGTATTGTTCAATGATATACAGCTGCTGGTTAAGCACCTGTGTTTGTATCTGCAAATTGCGGATCATGGCGCGGAGTACGTATTCCTGGTTCGGGCTGGTGGCCAGTTCACTATTTAGCCGTTTATAGGTCGAATCCATTTTGGCGATCTCATGCCTGAACTCCCGGTACATTTCCGGGTCGTTCTTCGTGAGCGTCTTCAATTCGGTCATTTTCGACTCCACCATCGAAGCGTACTGTACCTGCTGTTTGGCATAAACCGGGTTGATGGCAGCCAGATCGACGCCTCTGCTCTTTTCATTGCGTAAGTAAAAAGCAAATGCTACCCCCATCACAATGGTGACCGATGCGGCCACCTTAAGCACAAAGCCCAGCGAAAACATTTTCGCTTCCTTTTTTTGCTTAACAGCGCCTTTGGCGGGTAAATGCTGCTCTATCCTGGCCCACAGGTCACCCGACGGCTCCAGGTCGTCGAACTGTTCGCGGTTGTTCCTAACAAAATCCTCAAATCGTTTGCTCATGATATTCCTTTTTTTATTAGAATCTCGTTCAATTTTCGTTTCGCCCTCAGGAACTGCGTCCTCGAGGTATTTTCTGATATATTCAGTATCTGTCCTATTTCCTCGTGGTCGTATCCTTCCAGCAGGTATAGCGACAAAACCACCCGGTAGCCTTCCGGAAGCTCTTTCATAGCTTCCTTAACCTGTACTACCTTATATTGTATTTCTTCATCATCCTCTTCTTCCTCTTCCGGTATGTTATCCAGGTGGCCATCTTCTATCTCCACCATCTCCAGCCTGCGTTTGCGCAGCAGGTTGATCGAGCGGTGCACCACGATCTGTTTCAGCCACAAGCCGAAGGTGGTTTCCTGCCGGAAGTCCTTAATCCGGTTGAACGCATCCAGGAATGCTTCCTGCAGCACATCTTCCGCTTCGTCAACGCTGCCCACTATACGGAAAGCGATATTCAGCATCGCTTTGGAATACAGGCGATAGAGCTCGAAGCAGGCCTTTTTACTGCCCTGCTTGCACTCGGCCACTAAGGCATAATGCTTATCGACAAATACGGATTCCAAAATTTCAGCTTTCACCCTATATGACGCATCGGTTTTTTGAACGTTGCATGGAAGGTTAATTTAAGGTAAAGAAAATGAAGTGATTTCGAATTTCGAATGTGGAATTTCGAATTTAGATTATTGAGACTTACAAATTCGAAATTGAAAATTCGAAATTCGACATTAAAAAATCATCAATAGCTTTCAGCGCACTATCATACCTTTCCTGCCCCAAACCCGAGATAACCACATAATTGGCATCGAGTTCTTTCAGCTCTTTATGCCAAACTCCCATAAAATGTTCGCGCAGATGTGGAAAGTCCCGCAATGGGTCGTATTCCCAGGGCATGTCGATGTCGAGGAGCAGGTAAAGATCGTAGGGACGTTTTGGTAATTCGTCCAGCACCTCCTGCGGTGAGCGGCCGAAAGTATGGTCGCTCCATATCTTTACGGTTATAAAAGTAGTATCGCAAATGAGCAGCTTATTGGCTTTGGGCAGATATTCTTCCTCTAAGGCGACCTGACCATAAAACATATTGATCTCGTCCTGCCATGTGGGCGGCTCAGTAAGCGCGGCGCAGTAGTCACGGGCAAACTCAGGCACCCAAGCCGTTTGGTAATGTTCGGCCAGGAATGCCGACATGGTAGATTTACCGGTGGATTCCGGGCCGACAATAGCGATCTTTTTGATTTCGAATTTCGAATTTAGAATGTCGAATTTGGCCATTTGTTAATTAATAAAGATAAATTCGAAATTGAACATTCGAAATCCGATATTAAGCTAATTGCTTTCTATAATCCCTGCGCCAGTCAAAATAGCCGTTTACCGCAATAATGATATATACTATAAAAAGAAACGAAGTGAACTCGAGCCCCTTTTTGAAATACATAACGACATAAATAATATCAACGAAAAACCAGATGACCCAGTTTTCAAGAACCTTTCGCGCTAAAAATACTTGAGCGACGAGGCTGCATGAGGTGCAAAAGCTATCGAGATAAGGGTATGCCGGAGGGTCGTAATGCAATTTTGCTGCAAAAGTTATCAAGGTATAGCCTAACACAGGCGTTGCCACGATTACAATAAGCGCTGATATGATGATTTGCTTCCTGGTTATCAGTAATACAGGAGCCTTGTCGTCAGTTTGCGGGTGCCGGCTCCAAAACCACCAGCCGTACATACTCATTACGCACAGGTAAACATATTGCAGCATATCGGCATAAAAACCTTTCTGGCCGAATACATAAACATACAAGGCGGTACTGATAATAGCTATGGGCCAATTCCATATATTATTTACCGAAGCCAGGTAAACGCACAGGAAGCCGGTAATGGCGCCGATAATCTCGAACCAGCTGGCTCCGCGCCACCAGTCCTGTAGCTCGTGTATGAATTGCATCCGTCAAAGATAACCGTCGAGCGCAACATTTTGCGTCTCCTACCAATTGCAGATCAGATTTTGAAGAATTTCGGGCGAATATTGTTTTAATTTATAGACAGCCATTGTATCAAATAGAGGAATTACAGTTAAACGGCTGTTTTAAAAAGCGGAAAACCTAATAAATACCGTGAAAAAAGCCCGATAACGACACATCAAAGTAGTAACAAACCTTACGCAAGGTATCCAGGCGGATATCAACTTTGCCTGATTCGAGCCTCGCGATATTAATATTTGTCTCGCCGTAAAATTTTTCCTGGGTCACCCGATTTTGTCTCCGGAGATTTTTTATCTGCAGCGCGATCTTTTTTTTGAAAGCCTCTTCAGATTTGTTAAGATACTCAAAATCAGTAAGTAACATGTGGCTATTTTAAGTTAGTCGGGAATATTAAATGCAATCTATCAAAAAAATCGGCAAGTAATTTTCGGTATCTGTAACAAAATAAATACCCGAAGATACAAATTCTGACGTATTCGTCGTTGCCCATTATTTAAACTGGCTTTACTTTTGTATTAAACAATACGGCTCTGCATACAATCTGTGAAAAAGAAATAAAGCTTCATCTACCTATGAAAAACTTTATTTAAGAGTTAATCTCAGACGCCCAAGCTGAGTTTATTTGTTCTTTGTTTTGGGTTTAATCAATAGTTTAAATTAATTAGGGGAAAGAGAACTTTAACAAAAGTTCTCTTTTTTTTGTGCCTTTATCGTACCGCATTTTTTACTATGCATGCATAGCATTACATTTGCGCCGATCAATTACCGAATCCTATGCATTTTGAATTCTCCGAAGAACAACAAATGATACGTCAGGCAGCGCGCGATTTTGCGCAAACTGAATTGAAGCCTGGTGTAATAGAACGTGACGAGCACCAGAAATTCCCGGCCGAACAAGTAAAAAAGCTGGGCGAGCTCGGCTTCCTGGGGATGATGGTATCGCCGGAATATGGCGGCAGCGGCCTGGATACCGTATCCTATGTGCTGGCGATGGAGGAGCTTTCTAAGGTCGATGCTTCGGCTTCGGTGGTGGTATCTGTAAACAATTCGCTGGTTTGTTTCGGACTGGAAAAATATGGCAACGAAGAGCAAAAGCAAAAGTACCTGGTTCCGCTGGCCAGCGGCCAAAAAATTGGCGCGTTTTGCTTATCGGAGCCCGAAGCCGGGTCAGATGCCACTTCACAACATACCACGGCCATCGACATGGGCGACCATTACCTGCTCAATGGCACCAAAAACTGGATCACCAACGGCGGTACGGCCTCAACCTACTTAGTCATTGCGCAAACTCATCCTGAAAAAAACCATCGCGGCATCAACGTGCTCATCGTGGAGAAAGGCATGGAAGGTTTCACCGTCGGCCCGAAGGAGAACAAGCTGGGCATACGCGGCTCGGATACGCACTCGCTGATGTTCACCGATGTGAAAGTTCCAAAAGAAAACCGCATCGGCGAGGATGGTTTTGGTTTCAGGTTCGCCATGCAAACATTGGAAGGAGGGCGCATCGGTATTGCTTCACAGGCTTTGGGTATCGCTTCAGGCGCCTATGAACTTGCGCTGGAATATTCCAAGCAGCGTAAGGCCTTTGGCAAAACAATTTCCGATTTCCAGGCTATCCAGTTCAAACTGGCTGATATGGCCACTGAGATCGAGGCGGCGCGCCTGCTCTGCTTAAAAGCCGCCTGGCTGAAGGACCACGGTCTGCCCTACGCCCAGGCATCGTCCATGGCCAAGGTTTATGCTTCTGAGGTTGCCATGCGAACCACCGTCGAGGCGGTACAGATACACGGCGGTTACGGCTTTGTGAAGGAATATCATGTAGAGCGCCTGATGCGTGACGCCAAGATCACGCAGATATATGAAGGCACTTCTGAAATTCAACGCATTGTCATTTCAAGGGAGATACTGAAATAATACAGCAGTTTTTCGTTTAATTTGAAAAGTATCTTTTAACTGAAAACTGATGCGTTTCAAATATCTTTTACTGCCCGTCTTATCTGTTTTTATCTTTATCACCACCGACGCCCAGGGCCACCTGAAAACGGGTATATGGCGGGGGGCGCTGAAAAACTCTGCGGGTAACGAGCTGCCATTTAATTTCGAGGTAAAGGAAAATGCGGGCGGCCAGCAGCTTATCGTGATGAATGGCGCGGAACGGATAAAAGTAACCGGCATAAAATTCAAAGGCGATTCGGTACTATTCCGTATGCCGTTATTCAACTCCGAGTTCAAACTGCGATCAAATGGCGCCGGTTTAACGGGAAAGTGGATAAAACACTATGCCGACAGGGACATGTCGATGGATTTCTCCGCTGAACCGGGTCAGTCCTGGCGATTTTTCAAAGCCGCGGAAAAGCCGGCATTCAATATTACCGGCAGGTGGTCGGCCACATTCGGCGAAGACGGAAAGAAAGATATCCGCGTAGGTGAGTTTAAACAGGTAGGTGCGCACGTTACCGGAACTTTTTTAACTACCACCGGCGATGACCGGTACCTTGAGGGAACAGTCGCAGGCAATAAATTGTACCTCTCCACCTTCGATGGGGGGCATGCTTTCCTGTTTATAGCTGAAATTAAAGACCAAAAAACGCTCCTGAATGGTAAAGATCAATCTGAGTATTCCGAAGTTACCAACTGGACGGCTGCAGCGGATGCGAACGCCAAATTGCCCGACGCCTATTCACTGACTTATTTAAAGCCGGGATATAAAAAAATTGCATTTTCTTTCCCAGATCTTAATGGCGAAAAAGTTTCGTTGAGCGATCCGCGTTTCAAAAATAAAGTTGTCATCGTACAGATGTTAGGCTCGTGGTGCCCTAACTGCATGGACGAAACACCCTATCTTGTCAGCTATTACAAAAAATTTCATGCAAAAGGAGTAGAGGTGATCGGCCTTGCGTATGAGCGGACGTCTGATTTTGAGAAATCGAAGCCATTGATCCAGGCTGTAAAAAACAAATTCAATGTCCCGTATCCATTGCTCATTACGGGTTATACCATGTATCATGACGACCCCATGAAAAGCCTGCCTATGCTGGCTGACTATAAGGGCTTTCCAACTACTATCATCATTGATAAAAAAGGCGTTGTCCGCAAGATACACACCGGTTTCAGCGGCCCCGGCACGGGCAAGTATTACACTGAATTCAAGGACGAGTTTGAAAAGCTGACGGAGAATTTGCTGGCGGAGAAGTAGTCCGAAAGTCCGCATAAGTCGGAAAGTCCGAAAGATGTAGTTTTGGAATATCTTTCTTTCGGACCGCTTTATGATCTCTCCTCCCAGATTTCGCACAGATGCAGAATGGTTTCCACCGCCTTTTGCATATCCTGTACCGATACCCACTCATGTTTGCTGTGAAAGGCGTGTTCGCCGGCGAAAATATTCGGGCAGGGCAGTCCCATAAAGGATAGGCGCGACCCATCGGTCCCGCCGCGGATACTGCACAGCCGGGCATCCAGCCCGGCGCGCCGCATGGCTTCCATGCCGTATTCGACGATCTCGGGATGTTTGTCCAGCACCTGTTTCATGTTACGGTATTGGTGTTTGATATCAAGGCTGTAATGAGCGCCCGGGAACCGGGCCAAAACTTTTTCAGTCACCTCGCGGATCACTTCTGCATGATGTCTTAGTTTGTGCTCATCAAAATCGCGGATGATGAAATCTATCCCGGCAGTCTCCACGTGTCCCTGCACACCCACCGGGTGGATAAAGCCATGTTTGCCGTCCGTCATCTCGGGCGAAAGGTCATGCGGCAGCGCAGCAATGATCTGTCCGGCTATTTTAATGGCGCTTTGCATCTTACCTTTCGCAAAACCCGGGTGCGCGCTGATGCCATGAATGGTAAGCTTAGCGCCATCGGCCGAAAATGTCTCGTTTTCCATATTGCCCGCGCTCTCGCCGTCTATGGTATATCCTGCATAAGCGTCAAGCTTCGTGATGTCCACCTTGTCCACGCCACGGCCAATTTCCTCATCGGGAGTGAACAATATCCTGATCTTACCATGCTTGATTTCCGGATGGTTCATCAATTGATAGCAGGCATCCATGATCTCAGCTACACCTGCCTTGTTATCGGCGCCTAAAAGCGTCGTTCCGCTCGCCGTGATCACATCGTTGCCGATCTGTTCCTTAAGCTGCGGATGATCGGCCAGCTGTATAACTTGCGACGGGTCATCCGGTAAGACCAGGTCTTGTCCCTGGTAATTTTTATGGACAATAGGTCTGACGCCTGTGCCGCTGCAATCGGGCGCGGTGTCCATATGCGAGCAGAAACAAATGACCGGAACAGTGGGTTTTTCGCTGTTTGAAGGCACCGTTGCATACACACAACCATGCTCATCCAGGTGCGCGTCATGTAACCCTATAGCTTTTAATTCGTTTACAAGCAATCTGCCCAGGTCCTTCTGCTTTTCGGTGGATGGTATCGTATTGGAATTCGGGTCAGATTGCGTATCGATGGTCACATAACGCAAAAAACGCTCTGTGACAGTAAATTTAAAGTTGGAATTTAATTTCATATTAAAATTATTTCAGCAGAAATTTTATTTTTGAGGAGCATACTTGGCCCCTGTACAATATTGATCAAATTTAGGCATTGAAAAAACTCATACTCCTTTTCACTTTTGTATTTTCTGTAATTCTGGCCAAGGCGCAGCTGGGTTATAACTATAAAATGTATGGTATAGGTCTCGATGTCAGTTATGAGCGCGGTTATACCAACGTAACCAGGCAGGACAATCACATTGGCGCCAATCTGAATTTCATTTACAATTACAGCCCTTATATCCCCGTTGTAGCTGAGTTGCAGTTCGGCACTTTATCCGGTGGCGGCCTGACGCCAAAACTTGACCCATACGGCCGTCAATTTACCAATAACTTTGAGGCTTTCCTGATACATGCCGATTTTCAGCTCGGCGAAGTGATAGATTATTCGCAAAGCGGTCTGCTGAATGTTTTGAAGAATTTTTATTTCGGAACAGGCTTTGGCTTTGTTTTCAATAACAACACCACGCAGCGCACCAATGTTTTTTATGGGGAAAACGGTCTGCCGAATTACGGCCCTCCAACCTATGTTTTCCCGGGAGTCAATGGCGGCGTCAATCTCGACGTTCCGCTGCGCTTTGGCTACGAGTTCAAACTGTACAACTTTTATGAGGAACCATATCTTGCTTTCGATATAGGCTACGTGCATAGCCTGGTATTCGGCGAAGGCCTGGACGGATACAATGATCCGCCGAGCAAGTTCAAAAACAACGCCACCGACCAGTACAGGCAAATACAGATCGGCGTCAAATTCTTCTTCGGTAATATCACCTCGTTCAATAAGCTCATCAGGCGTTTCTAATCTTGAATATTGAAGAAATACGCGATTACTGCCTCGCGAAACCCGGTGTCACCGAGGACATGCCCTTCGGCGAGGACACGCTGGTCTTTCGTGCCGGCGAAAAACTCTTTTTGCTGACCAGCATTTCGGCGGGCACGCAATTCAACGTCAAATGCGATCCTGAACGGGCGATCGAGTTGCGCGAACGTTACTCAGAAGTGCAGCCAGGCTATCACATGAATAAAAAGCATTGGAATACGGTACATACCAACGGCAGCCTCAGCCGGAAGCAGATCTGCGAAATGATCGACCATTCCTATGAGCTCGTGCTCAAAAGCCTGCCCAAAAAGGTGCAGGATGAGATGCGCGCGCTATAAGGATACTGTATTAATTGAATTACAATCTTCCGCAGTTCCACTCCAAAACTATATTTGCTAAAACATTTCTCAATGAAACGACTCGTACCGGCATTGCTGGCCTGCTTATTCTTTGTGCAGGCTAAGGCTCAGCTGACACCTTTTGAAAAAAGCAGCGATAAAAATTACACCGCTACCTACGCCGAGATCATCACCTACTATAATAACCTCGCGAAACAATACCCCCAAATGAAGTTGATCAACTATGGTATGACGGACGTGGGCAAACCGCTGACACTGGTTGTATTATCGCAGGATAAGATATTCGATCCCGCCCTGATCAAAAAGCAAAATAAAAGAGTATTACTGATCAACAACGGTATTCACCCCGGCGAGCCCGAAGGCATAGATGCGAGCATGATGCTGGCGCGTGATCTGCTGAAAAACAACCGGCTGCCTAAAGATATAGTCCTTTGCTTCATAGCGGTTTATAATATCGATGGCTGCCTGAACAGGGGCGTGTCACGCATCAACCAGAACGGCCCTAGGGCCTATGGTTTCCGCGGGAACTACCGGAACCTGGACCTGAACCGCGATTTCATCAAAGCTGACAGCCGCAATGCCTGGGCGTTTGAAAAGATACTGAATACCTGGCAGCCCGAAATATTTCTGGATAACCACACCAGCGACGGCGCCGACTACCAGTACGTAATGACGCTGATAGAAACGCAAAAAGATAAGCAAAACCCGATACTGGCCGAATATACTTCCAAAACACTTTCGCCTGAATTGTATAAGCGCATGGCCAAAAGCGGTTACGAAATGACGCCTTATGTGGAAGAAAGAAAAGGTACGCCGGATTCAGGCATCGTTGCTTTTTTGGAGATACCACGTTTCGCTACGGGTTATACAGCCCAGCATAATATCATCAGTTATATCACCGAAACACACATGCTGAAGCCTTTCGATAAGCGCGTGTATGCCACCTATGATTTTATGGTGCACCTGATCGATATCTGCGAGCGCGATCACAACCTGCTTGGCGAATTGAAACACAAGGCTGACGAACAGGTGAAAAACCAGAAGACCTTTGCGTTGAACTGGGAAGTGGATTGGGAACATTGGGATACGCTGACTTTCAAGGGCTATGCCGCTGGCCATAAGACCAGCGAGGTGAGCGGATTGCCCAGGTTATACTACGATGAAACCAAGCCGTTCACCAAAACCATCAAGTATTTTGACAATTACAAACCGACTGTTTTCGCAGATAAACCGGTAGCTTACGTGATCCCGCAGGCCTGGGAAAAAGTGATCGAATTGTTCAAGTTGAACAATATCGCCATGCGCAGGCTGGCTCATGATACCACTTTAGACCTGCAGATGTACTATATCGGCGATTACAAAACCCCACAGCGCCCATACGAGGGACATTATTTGCATAGCGATGTGAAGCTGAATCCGACACAAATGAAGGTGAAATTTTACCAGGGTGACTATGTGGTTTACACCAATCAGGCGCTGAACCGTTATATTGTAGAAACGCTTGAGCCGCAGGGCGTAGATTCATTTTTTGCATGGAACTTCTTTGATTCGGTACTTGGGCAAAAAGAAGGTTATTCCGATTATGTTTTTGAAGATGTGGCCGCTGATTTGCTGAAAAATGACACTACACTCCGTAAAAAACTTGATGACGAAAAAGCCAAAAATCCGCAATTTGCGAACAGTGCACGGGCTCAGCTGAATTTCGTTTACCACAATTCACCTTATTTCGAAAAAACCTATCTTCGGTACCCGGTTGGCCGACTGCTTACCGATGCCAAACTCGACCTGCAATAAATGGAAATAAACGCCCTTCTTCAACAGGCTCCCGTAGCCTCCGCGATATTTGTCATAACCCTGATCACAAGCTTTATCGCTTTTTACAGCGACAAGGTTTATGAAGGTTTTATCCTGCATCCTTATTACGTTTACCAGGGGAAAAAACTGCATACGCTGATCACGAGCGGGTTCATCCACCTCGACCTGATGCACCTGTTCTTTAATATGTTCACGTTTTATTACTTCGCTCCCCCGATCGAAGCAGTGCTCGGCCACTGGCAGTTTCTGATTTTATACCTATTGAGCATGGTGCTGGCCGACTTGCCATCGGTTGCCAAGCATCACAATAATTTTGGCTACCGCAGCCTGGGCGCATCCGGGGCTATCAGTGCGGTGGTATTTAGCTTTATTTTGTTTGCGCCATTTGCGGGGATGGGTATCCTTTTTATCCCAGTCAGCATACCCGCGATTATTTTCGGCGCGCTGTACCTGGTCTATTGCTCTTATGCTTCCAAAAAACAATGGGGTAATATTAATCACGATGCGCACCTATTCGGCGCCATAGCCGGGTTGATGATTACGGCCGTGTTGCATCCGCATGTATTGACTGACTTTGTGAACATTGTCAGCGCGAAAGTCCAATCGTGGACGCATCATTGAAATTGCCGTCGGCATCCAGCAGGAAGCTCATCGGGTTTTCGGGGTCTTTAATGATCTCCAAAAGCAGAAAGCCCCATTTCTTCCAGAAGTTTTCAAGCACCTGTCCGTAGGTTTTGAATTGCCATGTGTCGAACAAAGGCTTGCTGCTCATACCACGGAGGGGCATCGCTTCGATATAAGTTTCTTCTCCGACAGGCAGCACATTGTACTCAGGCAAGC
>JAFDZL010000521.1 GCA_018266935.1 Bacteroidota bacterium
ATCATAGTATTCTTCCAGGTTGCGGATGATCGGGATACTGCCGCAAACGGCCCCCTCATACAGGAGCGACGTGCCGTACTGATGCTGCAGATGGATGAGTTCATCCAAATGATTGGCGATCATTTTTTTGCTGGCTGAGACTACGTTTTTACCGCTTTTCAAAGCTCTTGAGACAATCTCAAAGGCAGGTTCAGTTTCGTTGATCAGCTCTATAATGGTATTGATCTCCGGGTTATTCAGCAATTCATCCCTGTCGGTTGTAAACAAGTCAGCAGGGAGCGAACGCTTTTTAGTGGGATCCTTGATACAGATCTTAATGATCTCGATATTCAGATTTTTAGTTTTTATGATGTCGTGGAGACCCTGGCCCACAACGCCAAAGCCAAAAAGACCTATGGTTAGTTTCTTACTCATTATGCGGATTGTTGCAGTTCTATAATTTTTCCTTTTACGTCTGTTTTAAAAAATGATGTGATCACGTTGGTCAGCGATTCTGTTTCGATCAAAAAGCCGTCATGACCGTAGAATGAATCCAGCTCGGCAAAAGCGGCCTTTGGGATATGCCTGAACATGTATTGCTGCTCCCCGATAGGGAACAACAGATCAGATTTAATACCTATCACCAGTGTGTTGGCTTTGATCAGGCTTAACGCCTTTTCTACCCCGTGTCTTCCCCGGCCTACATTGTGGGAGTCCATTACTTTGGTCAGGTACCAGTAGCTGTAAGCATTGAAACGTTTCACTAGTTTATCGCCCTGGTAATTTTGGTAAGATGAGGCTTTAAAATTATCAATCACTTTATCGCTGTCTTCTTGTTGGGTTACACCGTAAGCCTTATAGGCCCGGTAGGAAAGCAGCGCGATACTGCGTGCTGTTTTCATGCCTTTGGCGCCGCCATCAGGTTTGTTGGCATAAAAGCTGCGATCGGTGGTAATGGCCAAACGCTGAGATTCGTTAAATGCAATACCCCAGGGCGAATGACGTGCATTTGTGGCGATCAGGATAAGGTTTTTGATACGCTCAGGTTCGATGATCGACCACTCTAACGCCTGCTGGCCGCCCAGGGAGCCCCCGATAGCGATTTTAATATCTTCAATGCCAAGGTGTTCTGCCAGGAGCTGATGTGCGTTGACCATGTCTCTAACCGAAATTTGCGGGAAATGCAGGTAATAGGGCAGGCCGGTTACCGGGTTTTTGCTCAGCGGGTTCGTGGTGCCATAGTGAGAGCCCAGGATATTGGCGCAAACGATAAAGTAGTCTTCTGGATTGAAATAGTCATTCGCGCCGAAAAGGCCCTTCCACCAGTCAAATACCTCCGAATTGGCAGTAAGAGCATGGCAAACCCAAACCACGTTATCCCGGTTCTTATTCAGCTTACCGTAAGCATGATAGCCTATTTCCAGTTCGTGCAGTTTCGCGCCCGACTCTAATTTCAGTCCTGGTTTATATTTGAAAATTTGCAGACTCATTTTTCATTTTCGTTATCCCGGATGCGATCCGCGGTCGGCGGACCGCATTCCGCGATAACTTTTTATTAGGTCACTTAAAAAAACTCATACTAATTCGGCTTCCGCAACTTTTGCGAATGCCTGCTCAAAATCAGCCTTGATATCGTCGATATGTTCGATTCCTACTGCTACACGTAATGCAACGGGCGTTACACCTGCGGCGAGTTGTTCTTCATCGCTCAGTTGCTGATGGGTTGTTGCCGAGGGCTGGATGATCAGTGTTTTGGCATCACCGAGGTTTGCCAAATGGCTCACCAATTTCAGGCTGTCAATAAACCGGCTTGCATCTGCCTTTTCACCCTTGATCTCGAACGAGAGAACAGCGCCGAAGCCATTCTTCAAATATTTTTTGGCGTTCGTGTGATAAGGTGACGAAGGCAATCCCGGATATTTCACACTTGCTACTTGCGGGTGTTTTTCCAGCCATTGCGCTAATGCCAGGGCATTTTGAGTGTGCCTTTCAACGCGAAGCGAAAGCGTTTCGAGGCCCTGGAGGAACAGGAATGAATTGAAAGGAGCCAAAGCCGGACCAAAATCGCGCAGCCCTTCTACGCGCGCCCGAATGATAAACTGGATATTACCAAAAGGCCCGTTTACACCGAACACATCCGCGAACACCAGCCCATGATAACCTTCAGAAGGTTCACTAAATTGCGGATATTTGCCGTTGCCCCAGTTGTAATTGCCACCATCGACAATCACGCCGCCGATGCTGGTGCCATGGCCACCAATCCATTTAGTAGCTGATTCCACAACGACGTTGGCGCCATGTTCAATCGGGCGGAACAAATAGCCGGCCGCTCCGAATGTGTTATCGACGATAAACGGCAGGTCATGTTTTTTGGCCAACGCGGCAATTTTATCGAAGTCAGGAATGTTAAACTCAGGGTTGCCGATGGTTTCCACGTAGATAGCTTTCGTTTTGCCGTCGATATGTTTTTCTAATTCTTCGGCCGAATCATCTTTAGCGAAACGGGCTTCAATCCCTAATCTTTTGAATGAAACTTTGAACTGGTTGTAAGTGCCTCCGTAGAGAAAAGGGGAGGTCACAAAGTTTTCGCCTGATTGAAGAATATTATTCAAAGCCAGGAATTGAGCGGATTGTCCCGATGCGGTTGCCAAAGCCGCTACACCGCCCTCCAAAGCCGCCACGCGTTTTTCAAATACGTCGGTAGTAGGGTTCATTATGCGCGTGTAAATGTTGCCAAATTCCTTCAGTGCGAACAGATTGGCGCCATGTTCAGCGTTTTTGAATACGTACGAGGTTGTTTGGTAAATGGGCACGGCCCGGCTGCCCGTTGTCGGGTCGGCTTCCTGGCCGGCGTGCAATTGCAAAGTTTCAAATTTCAGTGACATAAATGATTGGATTTTAAATATTTTGATTTTTTATTAAATGATCTACGACATAGTGATAACAGTAGTTGCCCCGCTGCTCCGCGTGCCCGCTTTATTTTTGGAAAAAATTCAGCGCAGAACCGGGATCAGCAGCAAATGCAAATGCACATACACATGAAGCCGGAAATTCGGTCAAGTGAAGATGCATGACCCGCAGAGGGCCCAATGATTGATCGGTTGTTGTTTTTTAGACTTTTCATGGTTATTAATTTATATCTCCCGGAGATCCATTCTCCGGGCCAGGATTTGGCACCTTCTCCACTTTGGAGGGTTGCCAGCGGGTCGTTGAGCCTGATCTCTCGCCGCTTCTTTATAAATCACAACCTTTTGAGAGGTAATGATCGAAAGGGTATTGCTACCAAATATTGTTGCGAAGATAACGGTTGTAAACGCAATCCTCCAAATAAAATTTTATTTTTTAGCAGAAAGCGAAAAGCGGAAAGTCAAAAGCTTTGTTTTACATAGCTTTCAGCTTTGCGCTTTCTGCTTTAAGCTGCGGCAAATTTGCCGCGAATGGCACTCAAACTTGGCGCATTTACACCTCATTGGTGGGCTATTTTGCATTATTTTTGATAAAAAGAAACCATTATGTCAAACAAGAAACAACTTTTAGCACAGTATGATCTGCACGACGTACTGTTCAACAATGTGATTGCCGATATTACCGATGCGGAATCAAACGTGACTATTACCGACCCGATGAACAGCGTGAAGTGGCTGGCCGGGCATTTGCTTTGGGCAAACGCTAATTTCGCCAATATAGGCGAAGTACCGATTGAAGTAAAGTGGCGCGACCATTTTTATACTAAGGAAGGTGGTGGTCCGGAAGATTTTAACGCTCCTCCAAGTCCGCTGCCAACGCTGGAAGAGATTAGGGCTAAATGGAATGGGGATAGCCCCGTTTTACGCAAAGGCCTGGAAAACTTGCCGGAGGAGGCTTTGAATACGGTGGTTAACTTCCGCCATCCGATTACCCCTTTTGATAATACGCTTGGCGGATTATGGGCGTTCATCAACCATCACCAAGCGTATCACATTGGTCAGATCGGTATTCTCAGAAGGGCATTAGGTAAGCCAGCCATGTCTTATTTTAAAAGTGAAGTGTATGCTTGAAATAAATTCATAGTTGATGGTTCATAGTTCATGGCCGATCAAGGATTTGCAATGAACTATGATCTATGAACCATAAGCTATTCCAAAGCTTGTTCGATATCCGCGATCAGATCATCGATATGTTCCAAGCCAACTGAAACGCGCAATAGGTTATGCGGAGTTTTGGTATCCGGGCCTTCGACGGATGCCCGGTGTTCAATTAGCGTCTCTACGCCCCCGAGGCTTGTAGCTATGGTGAAAAGCTGAAGTTTGCTGATGACCCTTCTAGCGTCTTCGGCTCCCCCCTTAACGCAAAAGGACAACATTCCGCCGAAATATTGCATTTGCTTTTTGGCTATTTCATGCTGTGGGTGCGATTGGAGACCCGGGTACATCACCGACTCAATTTTCGGATGATTTTCCAGGTGTTCAGCCAATAGTTGTGCATTGTGCACATGGCCTTTCACCCGGTATGGTAATGTTTTAAGACTCCGTACCAAATAATAGCAATCCATGGGCGAGGGGATGGCGCCACCCATTTCCTGTATCTGGCGGATCTTTGTCCACCAGTCGTTTTTCTCGGGCGTGATCAACGCACCGCCCATCAGGTCGCTATGACCGCCGAAATATTTGGTGGAGGAATGCATCACCAGGTCGGCGCCAAGAGCCAGTGGCTGCTGGCAAACCGGTGTGGCAAAGGTGTTATCGACAGCGACTTTAATATCTCTTTCTTTGGCGATGCTGGCCACTTTTTCGATATCGGTGATCTTCAGTAAAGGGTTCGACGGTGTTTCGAGCCAGATCAAACCGGTATTGGGCCTGATGCGCGCCTCCAAAACAGTTGCATCATTCACGTCAATAAAATCGAATTCCAATATTCCTGCGAAAAGTGTTTTCAGTTGGTTGCGCAGCCCATGGTACATATCGTCCGGACAGATAACGTGTGTGCCTGGCTTCAATGATTGAAAAACGGTCATACCGGCGGCGTTGCCCGACGAAAAAGCGGCCGCGTCAACGCCATTTTCCAGTTTCGCCAGGACATTTTCCAGCTGGGTACGGTTGGGATTAGCTGAACGGCTATAAATATATTCCGAAGGATAGGAGCCATCCGCTTCGCGCAGAAATGTAGTGGACATGGTGATAGGCTGGATAACCGCCCCGGTGCCTTCATCATTTACGTTGCCCGCATGGATGGCTATAGTTTCGATCTTCATTGTATAATACTTTTGTCTTACTTATTAAATTGCTTTAAATAATCCTTTAAAGGCGACAGGCCAACTGCTTTTCTTCTGACATCAACATTGGTTGAATCCTGAATTGGTAACGGTCGTGTATGTTTGGTCTTAGTATTCACGCGAACCTGGGTGCCAAATAATTGCTTTTTACCTTTATTGACAAGCATCCGGTCAGTTAGGTAAGCGTAATTTTCTGGTGAGGCATTATGATGTTGTAGTTCGATTTGCATTAAACTTAATACTTGCTACTGAAAATCTGGCTCCTCGTCGCAATGCTGCACGATCGCCCAAAACCGATTACTTCCTTCTTTACCGACGAGTGAATATCCCGGAAAACCATATTGATGGATAATGCTTTTTGCCTCTATAAGATTCAAACTATCAGCTATGTTCCAGTTACTGTCGATTGTCGCTTGACTATAAGCAGATTTTTGACCATTACTTATTTTCATGTACTCAAGCCTCCATTTTTGATCGTTGTTAAACATCATAGAGATTTTTTTAAAAAGGGCAGAATCAATTTTTGATTGGCAGAAAGCAATGCTTCCGGTGCATATGAGCGTCAAGGTTAAGAATTTCTTCACGGCGCAAACTTAAAGTTTTGGCGAGAGTTAATTAATGTTTACACGGTCATTACACTAACATTTTCTATTTTTGCTGCGATGGAAGCCGGGAATAATTTACAATTACTTATCAGCGACCCTGATCTTTCAGCCGATTTGAGGCATATCGCCCAAAAAGTACTGGACAACGAACGCATCACTTTTGATGAGGGCGTTTTGTTATATGAGAAAGGTGAGTTAGGTTTCGTCGGTGCGCTGGCAAATTTTATCCGCGAGAAAAAGCATGGCGACAAGACCTATTTTAACCGGAATTTCCATATCGAGCCAACAAATCTTTGTGTTTACGATTGCAAATTTTGTTCCTATTCCAGGCTGATCAAACAGCGCTCGGAAGGCTGGGAATATACTATGGACGAAATGCTGGACATAGTGAAGAAATACGATAATGAGCCCGTCACCGAAGTGCATATCGTCGGGGGTGTACTGCCGCAGTATGATGTTCCATTTTATACGGAACTTTTCAGCAAGATAAAGGCCTACCGACCCGAATTGCATGTTAAGGCGCTAACACCGGTTGAATACCATTACATCTTCAAAAAAGCAAAGATCGATTATGCAACCGGTATGAAAATGATGAAGGACGCCGGCCTTGAATCAATTCCCGGCGGCGGGGCTGAAATATTCCACGAGGAAATACGTGACCAGATATGCAAGGATAAATGTACGGCTGATCAGTGGCTGGAGATACATGAAGAATGGCACAAACTGGGTGGCCGCTCGAATGCGACCATGCTTTATGGTCACATCGAAAAATATTGGCACCGGGTGGATCATATGGAACGCCTGCGCCAATTGCAGGATAAAACCGGCGGATTCCAAACTTTCATCCCGCTGAAATTCCGCAACCAGGACAACCAGATGTCGCACGTGCCTGAAGTAAGTGTGATCGAAGACCTGCGCAATTACGCCATTGCACGGATTTACCTCGATAATTTCGATCATATCAAAGCCTATTGGGCGATGATCAGCCGCAATACGGCGCAGCTATCGCTCAATTTTGGTGTCGATGATATTGATGGTACGCTGGACGATACCACCAAAATATATTCCATGGCCGGCGCTGAAGAACAGCACCCGGGCATGAGCACCAAACAGTTGGTTGAATTGATCAAACAAGTTGGCCGGCAACCCATAGAGCGTGACACGCTGTATAATATAGTGACAGACTACACCAATTATGAGTTCCCTGAAGAAGCCAAGCCGCAGTTTTACCGTTTACCAGTTATTAATTAAGCATGGGTACTTCGGTGAAATCAATTACAAAATCGGTGGAATCCCCAATATTAAAAACCCTATATATCGTTCGCCACGGCGAAACCGAACTTAACCGCCAGGGCATTGTACAGGGCAGGGGCAAGGATACCGATTTGAATGACGAGGGTCGAAGACAAGCCAGGCATTTCTTTGAAGGGTATAAAAGCATTCCCTTTGACAAGATATACGTATCTAAATTAAAGCGCACACAGCAAAGCATACAGCAATTTATCGACCTGGGCATACCCTATGAGAAACTAGCCGGTTTAGATGAGCTGGCCTGGGGTGTGCTGGAAGGCCAGCCGAGTACGCCCGCGAATCGCGCCGTGTTTCTGAGACTTATCCGTCACTGGCTCGACGGGCGGCTGGACGAGAAATTTGAAGGCGGCGAAAGCCCTAACGAGGTAAAAGCACGCCAACTGGAGGCGATGGAAACTATCATGAGTCACCCGGAAGAGAAAACCGTGCTGATATGTATGCATGGGCGTGCCATGCGCCTGCTGATGTGCGTACTGCTCGGTAAGCCGCTCACCGAAATGGAGAGCTTCCCGCATCAAAATCTCGTACTATATAAGGTGACCTGGGATGGTTCGAAATTCGAGATCGTGGATTTTAACAATGCGAAACATTTGAAGTGATTTCGAATTTCGAATGTTCAATATCGAATTAATTACCTAATCCAATACCTGTGAACAAGATCAGAATATCTGCCGTAAGTTATACCAATACCAAACCGTTCATTTACGGAATTGAAAATACACCCATAATTAACAAAATCGAGATGAGTTTAGACACGCCCGCCGATTGCGCTCAAAAACTGATAGACGACAAGGTTGATATCGGCCTGATACCGGTGGCGGCCACGTTGAGCTTGCCCGAATGGAATGTCGTTTCTGATTATTGCATCGGCGCTGACGGCCCTGTGAATTCGGTGTTTATTTTCAGTAATTGCGACATACACGAGGTACAGGCAGTGCAGTTGGATCCGCAATCGCGCACTTCGAACAACCTGGCGCGTGTGCTGATGAGAAATTTCTGGAAAGTAGAACCGCAGTTGGTTTTCCGGGCTGCTGATTATGCTGAATCTATCGATCCCAATACCGCATTTGTGCAGATCGGCGACCGCACCTTTGGAAAAAAAGAGAAATATTCGTTTGCTTACGATCTTTCGGAGGAATGGAAAAAATTTACCGGTCTGCCTTTTGTTTTTGCCGCATGGATCGCTAATAAGCCCATTTCGGAGGAATTTGTCGATGAATTCAACAGATCGCTCAAATTTGGGCTTGACCATCGGCAGCAACTGCTCGAATCATTACCTCATCGCGCTGATTTCGACCTCGACGATTACCTGATGCATAGGCTGGATTTTAATCTTACAGCGGATAAAAAGGAGGCGCTTCATCTTTTCCTTGATTACGTGAGATCGCTGTAAACAGGCTAATAAAAAAGGCCTGCACGTCCGTGCAAGCCTTGATATTTTAGTTTGTTGTTTATCTTAAAAAAGCGTCGCAGGCAAGATCGAAGCCGTTATGGTTGAAGCCCCCCAGGTATTGGTGCTCCAGCCTGAAGGCGTAGTTTCGCCCGAGCCGAGGTAATCGCTGTTTTGAACCCCGCTGCTATTCGTCCAGTTTACCTGGTTGCCGCTAACTGTGCTATTGGTGATTGTCGAGCCTTGTCCCCAAACAATTATACCTGCATTGGTAAATGATTGCTGGCTGGCAAATATTTTATTGCTGGTAATCGAAATGTTGGAGCCACCGGCAACCGACATACCCATTTGACCGGGGTTAACAAGGGAGTTCCCTGTTGCGACCTGGTATGAGCCACCCGAGTGACCCAGCATTATACCCCCGCCTGTTGTGCTTGGTCCGCCACCTTCGATCTGGTTAGTGCTGATGGTAATCGGGCTGGCAGAGGTGCCGTTACTTGCGACGATATCGATGGCATTTCGTGTATTGCTTTGCCCTGCAAAATTTTGCATCTTGTTCCAGTTGATGACATTGTTCGCACCACCCACATTGCTGAATTCTACGAAAGCTCCGTAATATTTTTGCCCCTGCATATTCTTCATTTTGTTCGACATTATTTTAATGCCGCCATTAGGACAGTTAACCGCTAAAATACCGGCCGCCACATTGCTTATTAAATTGGTTTGAATGGTCACATTCGTACAATTTGTCAGCAGTATGGCTACATCGCTTGAGTTCTGAAGGGTACAGTCGCTAATAAATACGCCATTGCAGTTGGTTAAAGTAATGCATGGTACGGTCCCGCCGGTAATGGTCAGATTGCTTATAGCTACATTATTCTGTCCGGTATAGTTTATTGGCGACGATGTAGGAGTGGTGGTAGTGGTCGACGAAGTTGTACTGCTTGCCGGCTGTAAAGGCACCGTTGCAGCGTTGGCCGTGATGATTGACGAAGGCAATATAGACGCGCTGATTGCTGCATTAAATGTATTGGTGCTCCATCCGGTTGGCGTTGGCGTTCCTGAACCTATAAAACTGTCGTTCTCCGCGCCGGCCTTGCTGATAAATTTAATTTTATTGCCGCTTACGGTACAATTGGTTACCGCATAGCCCACTTGTCCCCAAACCGATATTCCGACATTACTCCATGAGCTGCCTGATGAATATACGGTATTATTGGATACCACGATATGGTCGCCGCCGGATACCGATAAACCATCCGATCCGGGATTAACGAGAACGTTGTTGGTAGCGGTAATATATGAGCCGCCATTATCGCCCAGCTGCAGACCGCCGCTATTCCAATTCGGTCCGGCGCCCAGTATCCAGTTGGCATTTATCTGTACAGGGCTGGCTGGGGTACCATTGGTTTTGTAGCAGCTAATCACTTCATAAGTGCTGCATTGCCCGATAATGTTCTGGATCATGTTGTTGCTAATGACCATACCGGGGCCGTTGCATTGGTTATACTGTACAGCCTGGCCGCGCGGGAAAGGCCCTTGCATATTTAAAAACTGGTTGTTTTTTGTAATGATATAACCGCTTGGGCAACTAACTGCATACACCCCGGTAGCGCATTTGGTAAAGTAGCAATAGTCAATGGTAATATTAGTACAATTATAAAGTTGAATAGCTACGGTTGTTGTGTTGCCTAAACTACATTGTGTAATGTGTACATTACTGCAATTGTTTAAACTGATAGATGGCACTGTGCCGCCAGCGATAGATAAACCACTGATCGTAATGTTGTTTACCCTGTTATAATTAATTACCGGCGAGGACGTATAACTTGTCAGGGTAGCTAACGACTTCGGCTTAAAATCAAATTTCGGTAAATTGGCTTTGGTTGCGGTGTCTGCCGGGTTTACGCTCACATCTTTTTTGCACGCACCGAGACTTAGTAACACCATCCCGGCGAACATGGCAATGCCATGCCAGGGGGTAAGGGCTGTTTTTTTCATTCGTTTTGGGTAGTTTAATTAATCAATCTAAATTAATTGCAGCAAAATTAATTTAAAGTTTTTAAAAAGCAAACTTTTCAGAAATTAATTTTACGTTAACGAAAAATAATTTCCAAATTAATTTTGGTACGCGGGTCAAAACTTCAACTGAAGTTTTGCTCAACAACAGTGCTTGCAATAGATTGTTTTAAGTTTGTGCTTTTTTTTTGAAATAAAATTTCTCTCAAAAATCTTAAAACAAACCTTACTAAGCTCCAGTTAGTTCGATAGTTTAATTAAAGTCACTAAAATATTATATCAAATGTTGAAAACCTACTGATTTACACACTTTTTATCCACAATTGTGTGGATATCTTG
This sequence comes from Bacteroidota bacterium, assembly GCA_018266935.1. GTDB lineage: Bacteria > Bacteroidota > Bacteroidia > Sphingobacteriales > Sphingobacteriaceae > Mucilaginibacter. Next base: position 10,895 of record JAFDZL010000521.1, read on the forward strand.
AATTTTGTCCGAACCGACGTTATTTTTTGATTTAGAAAACATTAATGGGTGAAAAAACGTAATCGGTAAATGCAATGAATAACTTAATAGCGTATTATTGAGAAATAATCGGCTATTTATATTTTTACTTAAAAAAACATGCTCCAACAGGTCAAAGAACAACAGAATATTTTTGAAGAGATCTATTCAAAAGACAATGCTGCGAGGTTTAGTTTTAATGTTACCAATGATCCTCTGATAAGATACCTTCGGGACAGAAGGCTTCAGAAAGCGTTGGATTTTATAAAAGCAAACAGCAACGGCGAAGACATATACCAATGGAAGGTCCTGGTGGTATGCGGCGGAGTAGGGGGTGAAGGCATTTTCTTTATTAGAAAGGGTTTTCACGATGTAACGGTTTCCGATATTTCTGAGAATTCGCTGCAGATATGCCGGGAATTGGAACCTAAAATAAAGACCGTGGTGCTCAATGGCGAGGACACGGGCTTGCCGGAGAATGCATACGATCTGGTCATTGTCCAGGACGGCCTGCACCATTTACCCAGGCCCACCACCGGCTTTACCGAAATGCTGAGAACTGCCAGAAAAGGGGTCGTAGTTATTGAACCCTATTATGGCACTGTGGGCAATTTGATCGGAACAGAATGGGAAGTGCACGGCGACTCGACGAATTATGTGTATCGATGGAATAGAATGATGGTTAGCCAGGCGGTTAAAAGCTATTTATTAAAAGAATTTAAAGCTATTAAAGTATTCAGGCTTTGGGATCATAATGTTGTTGTCCGGAAATTATCTCAAAAATTTCCGGGCTCGGTTCAATTACCCATCGCTAAATTTGTTTATGCGCTGCTCACGCCATTTGGCTTTCTAGGTAATATGATGGTGGCGGTGGTGCTTAAGGAGTAAATTTAGCCGGCGCATCTTCCTGTGAGCAATGTTAACTTAATGTTTCTTTATTGTTTTAATGTTAAGCCAATGCTTCAATATTAAATTTCGCTCATCAAGCAACTAAACACATTTTTTATAGTTAATTTTAGAAATATAGTCTAGGGTACTACGCTTATATCTATACTATCCAATGAGGCCGGGAAAACTGTATCGGACACGTGTTTTGGCTTTCGCAACCGGGTATCTGCTCATCGTTTTGGGCCATTTGTTTCCGGCACCCGATTTTGGTTCAGGAGTGCAGCGACATCAGTATTTACAGAAAGGGAGCAGGGAGAAGAGCACCCAGCTTATTTATAACCTGATACGAACTGACCGCTGCCGCTTCAACGAAAACAAAACTGCGCCGATGCGGCAAACCAGCACCGGCATTTTGACCGGGATAAAGCACAGTTATACATTGCCAGGCTCGTCAAGGCTGACCGCTTTTAACAGCGCTTTTTTGACCGACCGGCATTTTTCCTATCTCAATAACCGGACGTTACGGATCTGATGGTTTCCGCATAAATTCTTAAGAAGTAAGTTACAACCAATGGATTGTTAAACTGCTTGTTCGCGTTTTATCATGGGACAAGCATAAAATTTCTATATCATGAAAACATTAAAATCTCTCATCCTCGCTGCAGCAATGGGGATGATATCTTACCAGGCCATCGCCCAGAGATCAGACCGGATCCCATTATCGGTGACTACTGATTTCGCCTCGAAGTACCCGGGTGTGAAAGTGCGCAATTGGGAAGCCGGTAATGATCAATATGTCGCTTCATTCCGATTAAACGGCAGACAGTGTGAGGCTTATTATGCTAAAGACGGGGCCTGGCGGAGCACAGAAGTTATTATGCGTCATTTGAAAAACCTGTCGCCCGATATCAGGAAGGCCCTCAGGGACAGCAAATATGCGAGCTATCATATCGATGGCGTGAAACGCCTGCACATGCCCAACAGTGAAATGTTCATCGTCGAAGTCGATAATAATAGCGGCAACAAGATGATCTATGACAATTTAGGATCGTTCGATGATCAGTTATTGTATTTCACAGTTAATGGAAAATTAGTTAAGACAGTGAATAACGCCAATGAATAAGCTGAGGCCGGCCGAAAAGCCGGCCTTCTTATTTAAGCCGGGTTTAGCCGGTTGAAGACCGCTTCTAACTCCGCTTTCCCGACTTTGGCCCGTTCTTCACTAAAACCAAATGTAACCTCGGTTTTTCCTTGCTTCAGCTGTTTGAAAACCGATTCAATGAAATCGCTTACCGGCGGAGCATGATCGTGAAGCCCCTTGCCGCCAAGATCAGTATTGAGCGCAGGAGGGATCACTTCGATCACCTCGATACCCCTTGGCTTCAGCAGGTAACGCGCAGAATGAGTGAATGAATGAAAAAATGCCTTGGTGGCCGAATACACAGGCACCTTCGCAAACGGAACAAATGAAAGGCCCGAAGTAATATTAATAATAGTATTAAGCGATTGCAGCGTAAGGAACAGTGAGGTCAGGTGCAGCGGAGCTTCGATATTCGTAATGATCTCGTAACGGGCCATTGGAAAAAAATTAGGCCCGTCGATGCCCATCCACTGCTGAATGCCGGCGTTGTTCACCAGCACGTTCAGGTCGTTGTGATAGGTCTTCACCCATTGAAAAAGCGCCATGCGCTCGGCGTCGAGCGACAGGTCGCACACCTTAACAATCACGGAGGGGTGCTTTTCGGCCACTTCTTTCAGCACGTCCTCGCGGCGGCCACAAATAATCACCGTATTACCTTCCTGTATAAACCGTTCGGTAAGGCCCAGGCCAATGCCGCTGCCTCCGCCGGTAATTAATATCTTATTGCCCGATAATTTCATGTTTAAATTTATTGTTTAGTAAATACGCGAAAGTAGTTGTGTTGTTTGAAACCGACAGTCGCGGCAAAGTAAAATCAGGCCTCGCGGGGTTTCTTTTTGATGTACTTATTGATCACGTGCCTGATGTGATCGATATCGAAAGGTTTTCCGATAAATGCGTTCCAGCCATAGTTGCCGATATTATCGATTTCTCGGTGGTGGGCTGAAAACAGCACGACGGGGATATGCAGTGTTCCCGCATTGCTTTTGATCTGGTAACAGATATCGGCGCCATTGCTTATACCCAACCTGTAGTCGATTAGAATTACGTCGGGTCTGAAGTGATTGATCTCTGAGAAAACGTCGTTAACATCGGCCAGACAATACACCTTGTAATTATCCTGTTCAAATATATCACGCACCACGTCGCGTATATCCTGGTCGTCGTCGATCACCAATAAACGTTTTTCCATGTCTTGTCGCCACCATTAAATAATGAAAATAGCCAGCTTTTCACTGACTATCTTCCCCTCAATATTTAACTATTTGTTAGTGGATTGACACAAGATAAACCGCCCGGAGGCCGAATGGTTTGCGATTGCAGGGAATAATTTCGTCGCAATTATTTAACAATCCCCAAACCAAACCTTAGCAGGGTTTATTGTTATCTTTAAAAACAAGAGAAAAAAGATGAATACCTATTCATTACAGGGCCAGGTCGCGCTTGTTACGGGCGCCGACAGCGGCATCGGCAAAGGTGTCGCCATCGAAATGGCTAAAGCTGGCGCCAGCGTGGTCATTAACCATGTCGATGCGCATGAGGTCGCTCAACAAACCGTTGATGAGATCAAAGCGGCCGGCGGCGAGGCTTATGCTATCCACGCTGATGTCAGCAGCGAAGAGGAAGTGCAAAACATGTTCGCAGAAATGTTCAGCAAATACGGAACGGTCGATATCCTGGTCAACAATGCCGGCCTGCAGCGCGATTCGAAGTTTGTGGATATGACCCTGGAGCAGTGGCAAACGGTGATCGGCATCAACCTGACGGGACAGTTCCTGTGCGCCCGCGAGGCTGCAAGAGAATTTATTCGCAGGGGAGTAGTGCCCGGGCGCAGCAAGGCCGCGGGCAAGATCATTTGTATGAGCAGCGTACATGAAGTGATCCCATGGGGAGGGCACGTCAATTACGCAACCAGCAAAGGTGGTGTGATGATGCTGATGAAAAGTATGGCGCAGGAGCTTGCGCCGCATAAGATCAGGGTGATGAGCATAGGGCCCGGCGCTATAGAAACGCATATTAACCAGGCTGCCTGGTCGTCAAAGGCCGCCCTGGACAAACTACTGACCCTGATACCTTATGGTAGGCCCGGCGTTACTGAGGATATTGGCAAATTGGCCGTTTGGCTCGCCTCAGACGATGCTGACTACATTACCGGAACGACCATATTTATGGATGGCGGCATGACGCTTTACCCCGGCTTTGCCGATAACGGGTAAAGATCATATTTTGGCCATTCCGATGATCAAATAATCGTTGAATTCTATGATCTAATCGATGATTCAATAAGCGCTTACATAACTTTTATACTCGTAAAAAAAGCCTTTTCTGTCATGTAATTGCAAGGAAATTGTTAAGAGAATAGCTTAGTGTTAAATTTACAATAAGCACCCGTCTTTTCATTGAGATTATCTCAATAATACGCTTATAATTGCTCTTGTTTTTGTAAGAATTCGAAAAACTCTTTAAAATTTATTAAAATATTATAAAAATTAACCAAAATTTTAGCTTTTTGCAGTTATAGGGTATTTTTGTTGCGGATTTAAAATTTAAGACAATGAAAAAATTCTTTATAACCGCCGCTGTAGCTACCCTGTTTAGCGCAAGCGTTTTTGCTGATGGAAGCAAGAAAACCGCTACTAAGATCGATGTATCTTATACTGTAGTGAATGAGTTCAACGCCGACTTTGCCGGAGCAAAGAACGTCACCTGGACCGTTAGCAAAGACTTCCAGAAAGCTAACTTCATCCTGAACGGCGTAAAAACCACTGCGTTCTACAATCACGAAGGCGAGTTTGTGGCCGTTACCATGAATGTTGACGCCAAAGCGATCCCGGCAAAGGCTAAAGCCGAAATCGCTGACAAGTACAATGGTTACGATGTAGCCGGTGTTATCGTAGTTCAGAACAATACCGAGCTGAACCCTGAGGCTGACGAAACGGCGTACTTCGTTGACCTGAAGAACGAAAGCAAAGAAATACTGGTGAAGATAACACCGTCTTTGCACACCGAGTTCTATACGGAAGTTAAGTAAACTGCAAAATTGCGGAAAAACCTTAAGCCATCTGTCAGTTGACGGATGGCTTTTTGTTTATAAGCTCAAACGTCAGAAACGACACTATTTAAAACAAAAGCGCCATTCAGACCTTTATTAGGCATATATTTTTGATATGCCCAAGACTATAATTGTATCCAACAGGCTGCCGGTAAAGCTTACGGAAACTGACGGACAATTCAAATTAGCGCCAAGCGAAGGGGGGCTGGCCACGGGTTTAGGGTCCATCTATAAGCAGGGCGATAACATCTGGATCGGCTGGCCAGGCCACGAAGTAGCCGATGATGACGTTAAAAAGAAAGTAACAGCGCAGCTAAACGAGCAAAGCCTGCTGCCCGTATTCCTGACACAGGAGGAGGTGAGCCAATATTATGAGGGTTTTTCGAACGAGGTTTTGTGGCCTGTTTTTCACTATTATGCTTCCACATATGCGAATTACCAGCAGTCGAACTGGGATTTTTATAAGAGAGTAAATCAGAAATTCAAAGATGAGGTTATCGCTCACGCGGAACCCGGCGACACTATTTGGATACATGATTACCAGCTTTTGTTGCTGCCCGACCTGGTACGGCATGAAATACCTGATATATCGATCGGTTTTTTCCTGCATATTCCATTTCCTTCTTACGAAATGTTCAGGCTGATACCCTGGCGTGCTGAGCTGATGAACGGTATTTTAGGTGCAGACCTGATCGGTTTCCACACCTACGACGACACTCGCCACTTTATTAATGCCGCGACGCGTATCCTGCCTGTCAATTCTTCGGCGAACATTATCACAAAAGGCGACAGGACCATAGTTGCGGAAGCTTTCCCGATAGGTATCGACGATAAAAAATACACTTCGCTGCCATCTGAGCCGGAAGTAAAAAAAAACATCAGGCTGATCAAAGACACTTTTGGCAAGCAAAAACTGGTACTATCTGTTGACCGGCTGGATTACAGTAAGGGAATATTGCAGCGTCTGCAAGCTTTTGAATATTTGTTGGAGCACTACCCCGAAGCTAAGGAGAAGATCACTTTTTATATGATCGTGGTGCCGTCACGCGATACAGTGCCCCAATATGCGCACCTGCGCGAACAGATCGATAAACAGGTTGGCAACATCAATGCCACGCACCGGACAATGGAGTGGACGCCGATACATTATTTCTACCGCTCGTTTCCGCTCGAAATGCTTTCGGCGCTCTATACCACTGCGGATGTCTGCCTGATTACGCCGATGCGCGATGGGATGAACTTAGTGAGCAAAGAGTATATCGCAAGCCGTATTAATAACGATGGTGTGTTGATACTCAGTGAAATGGCTGGCGCATCTAAAGAATTAATTGACGCGCTTATCGTCAACCCGAACAACACCGAGGAGGTTGCCAAAACCATTATCAAAGCTGCGTATATGCCGCTGGACGAGCAGCGCACCCGCATGAAACAAATGCGCCAGGTGGTCGCCAAGTTCAATGTTTCGCATTGGGTAAAGGTGTTCATGGATAAATTAACGGAAGTGAAACAATTGCAGCGCAGCATGCAGACCCGTTATGTGGCGTATGGCACCGAACAATCGATTATAAACCGGTACTCGAAAACCAATAAACGAATCATTTTCCTGGACTACGACGGTACTTTGGTTGATTTTGTATCGAACATTGAACAGGCCCATCCGGACGAGGAATTATACGCGCTTTTCGAACAACTGACTGACGACCCCGATAACCGCGTGGTACTGGTGAGCGGCCGCAGGCACGAGCACCTGGAAAAGTGGTTCGGCAAAGGTAAAGGCGATATTGATATGATAGCTGAACACGGCGCCTGGATAAAAAGGAAAGGCGCTTCGTGGCACAGGCTGCCGGGCTTATCAGCCCGGTGGAAGGAAGATATCCGCCCGGTGCTGGAAACATTTGTTGACCGTACCCCCGGCACCTTTATCGAAGAAAAATCATTTTCGCTGGTTTGGCACTATCGGAAGGCGCAAAAAGGCCTGGGCGAACTGAGGGCAGGGGAGTTGATGAATAATCTGAAATATTTAGCCACCGATAAGGGACTTCAGCTATTGCCCGGAAATAAAGTAGTGGAAGTTAAGAACGTAGAGATCAACAAGGGTAGGGCCGCTATGATGCTGATCGACAATACGGAATACGACTTTATTATGGCCCTGGGGGATGACTATACGGACGAGGACATTTTTAGAGCGTTGCCTGAAAGCGCCATTACCATCAAGATCGGGAATAACGTGTCGGCAGCAAAGTTTTATCTGAGAACGCCACAAGAAGCCCGGAAGTTGCTGAAGAACATGACTGAAGCTGGTGTGCCCGCTCAACTAACGAAATGATATTGAAACGGCTTACGACTTCTGACTACAAAAAAATCGGCTTATCCAGTTTCATCGCTATGCGGTAAGCGGCGTTCATCAAACCTACATGGCTGTAAGCCTGCGGGAAATTGCCCCATTGGCTGCCGTCCGTTTCATCTACATCTTCACTGAAAAGCAACAGGTGGTTGGAGAATTGAAGCAGGTTCTCGAATTCTTTCTGAGCGTCATCCAGCCGCCCCACGGTTGCCAGCGCCTCCACGTACCAGAACGCACATATCAGGAACGTGGTTTTGGGTTTGCCAAAATCATCTTTGTATAAATAGCGGTAGAAAAGACCGTTGCTGGTTTTCAATTCCTTTTCAAGCGCTGCCAGGTGGTCCTTCGCTCGTTTGGAAGCCGGATCCAGGTAATTCATCATGATCAGTTGCAGCGTGCTCGCGTCGAGGTTGGGGCTGCCGGCCGAGTTGGTATAAACCCGGCGTTTCGGGTCGTAACAGCTTTCGATGTGTTTGGCAGCCTTTCTTTTCATTGACCGGGCTCGTCTCAAAAGTGCCTTGTTCTCGATCGTCAGCGCCATTTTTTCTGCAGCGCAGGCACCGGCCCACTGGAACAGGTTGCTGTAACAATGGATATTAGCCATATTGCGGAACTCCCATATCCCGGCGTCCTTCTCGTCGATGGTTTTTTCGATCTTATGCAAAACAAAATCAACCCATTTTGCTGAATCTTTGCGTTCTGAAAAAATAAAGCGGTGATCGGTATAAAGGGGCAGGAGCGATATCATCACCTGTCCGTAAATATCATTTTGGATATGCTCATAAGCCTGGTTGCCGATGCGCACCGGCTGATTCCCCATGTAGCCTTCCAGTCTGTCCAGGATAATTTCGGTCAACCTGCTTTTCCCGGTTATGCTATACAGCGGATGATATCTGAAATCCTCTGAAACCGAAATATCGGTAACATAGCCGAAATATCTTTCCATTTCTTCGAAATGGCCGATGTGGTTCAGCGCAGTAAGGACATAATACGTATCGCGCAGCCAGCAATAACGGTAGTCCCAGTTGCGACCGCTCCCCGGCGATTCGGGCAGGCTGGTCGTGCTGGCTGCTATGATGGCGCCTGTATCTTCAAACTGGTGTATCTTCAGTGTCAGGGCCGAACGGATCACGTAGGGCTGGTAGAATGTGGCTATCGACGAGTGCTTAATCCAGGTTCGCCAGTAATGGGTGGTTTCGTACAAAAAGTGCTCGGCAGTGCTGATCAGCGGCGCCTCCAGCGGCTCTCCGTAGGTCATTACCATGTATTTGCAGTCGTTCAGCACAAAAAACTGCTCGTCAAAAACATAGCTGATAGGTATATTGGTGGTAAGCCTGATGCTCTCATCGCCGCCGATGTATTGAATATGGTTGCTGCCGCGGTTCACGTCAAGCTTAATATCACCGTATTCTGAAACAGGCTCACATTTCACCCTGATACGCGGAGAGCCATCCAGCGGCTCAATTTTCCGGATCAGCATCAGGGGTTTGTAATAACGCTGATGGTTATAAAAACGCGGTGCAAAGTCTGTGATTCTATACCGGCCGTTGCCCTGGACGGTTATTTCGGTGATCAGGATATTAGTGTTTTCCTGGTAATATTGGTGCGAGCTAAAATCAGCCTCGGGCAATATTGAAAATTCGCCGCCTTTGGTTTTGTCCAGTAATCCGCCAAAAATGAAGGTACTGTCGAACGTCGGCCAGCACAGCCAGTCGATATTGGTGTTGCGGTTGATATGGGCGATGTATGCGCAATTGCCGATGATGCCGGTTTGATAGGTGTGTTTTGCCATAGTAGAAGTATCAATGTATCAGCTAAGGGTTTTAGCTTCAACAACATTTAGTTGGATAATGTTTATCGATAGTTCAGTAGTTTATCGTTCATTGGTTAAAAGATTATTAAATCAACCGGACGAATAATAGTTCGTTGATGCGACTAATCATACGCATCGATCAAAATCTTATAATCGTGTATTTATAATGCTTTTGTAATAATTGCTATAAAATACACCTATTTTGTAGTTTATAGGATTTCGCGCTTGATTATCCGAACATTGCCCGTACCTTTATCCTCAACGAACTGAATTAAAAACTCCCACAAATTTTAACATTATGAGCTTACGATTAGGCGACGTGGCCCCGAATTTCAAGGCCAAAACATCAGAAGGCGAAATCGACTTCTACGAATATCTCGGCGACAGCTGGGGCGTTTTGTTTTCTCATCCCGCGGATTATACACCAGTTTGCACCACTGAACTGGGCAGGACCGCCTCATTAAAAGACGAATTTGACAAGCGCAACGTAAAGGTGATCGCCCTGAGCGTGGATTCGGTGGAATCGCACAAAGGCTGGATCGGCGACATCAACGAAACCCAGGGCGTCGAAGTAAATTTCCCGATCATCGGCGATGAGAGCCGCGAGATCGCGCTGGCTTACGACATGATTCACCCTAATGCTTCGCTGACGGCGACGGTGCGCTCGCTTTTCATCATCGCGCCAGATAAAACGATCAAACTCATCATCACTTATCCGGCTTCGACTGGAAGGAATTTCCAGGAGATACTTAGGGTTATAGATTCGCTGCAGCTGACCGCCAACTATAGCGTGGCCACCCCCGCTGATTGGAAGGATGGAGAGGACGTTGTAGTGACCGCCGCGATCAAGACGGAAGACATTCCGGCAAAATTTCCGAAAGGTCATAAGATCATTAAACCATATCTTCGTACGACTCCGCAACCAAATAAATAATTTTATTTTATTTTTCAATTAATTTTATATATTTGGAGTAGCATAGGATTAATACGTATTGCTTTCTGATTAATAATACAGTCGTATTTGCAGTTGAGCTATTGTTTTTAAGCCGAACGGATTAAAATATTTTAATACTCTAACAATATTATGAAAACTGGAAAAGTAAAATGGTTTAACACACAAAAGGGCTACGGTTTTATTATAACCGACGAGGGCAAAGACCTTTTTGTACACTTTAAGGATGTACAGGGAGGCGTAAATGCCATCAAGGATAACGATTCCGTAGAGTACGAAGTGGAAGAAGGCAGAAAAGGACCTCAGGCAGTAAAAGTGAAGAAGATATAAAAGACTATTCTGATCAAACGGAAAAACCTCTGCACAGTGCAGGGGTTTTTTTATGCCGAAAATTTTGTCAAATTAGCCAAACCATTTATTGCAATTTATGACTGAAGCTGCATCTTCCAAAACTAACCGAAACGTCTTCTTCCTGGTCTTAGTGGCCTCGCTGGGCTATTTTGTCGATATATATGACCTTTTAGTATTTTCTATTGTGAGGATGCCCAGCCTGCACGAAATAGGCGTGAAAGCTGCCGATATAAAACCTGTGGGCATTAGCATCCTCAACTGGCAAATGTTCGGTTTGTTGATAGGCGGGCTAATTTGGGGTATAATGGGCGATAAGCTCGGGCGTATTAAAGTACTTTTCGGGTCGATTTTGCTGTATTCGATAGCCAACTTTGTTAATGGCAGGGTAACAGGAGTTAATGAATATATTGTCGTTCGCTTTATTGCCGGTATAGGGTTAGCGGGCGAACTAGGCGCGGGCATAACCCTGGTCACCGAGACTATGAAAACTACCAAGCGCGGGTATGGCACCATGATCGTTTCGGTTATCGGCTTGTTCGGTGCAGCGGCGGCTAATTTAGTTGCCAAGTCATTGGACTGGCACTGGGCCTATTATGTCGGCGGTATTTTGGGAATATTCCTGTTGCTTTTGCGCCTGGGTACTTATGAATCCGGCTTATATAAGGGTGTTGAAAACACTAAGGTCTCAAGGGGCAATTTCCTGTTGTTGTTTACCAATTTTAAGCGTTTTATCAAATACCTGTATTGCATTTTGGTGGGTTCTGCCAATTGGTTTGTGATCGGGATATTGATCACGCTCTCGCCCGAATTTGGTAAGGCGCTGGGCGCAAAAGTGCCCTTAAATGCCGGTGACGGTGT
>JAFDZL010000522.1 GCA_018266935.1 Bacteroidota bacterium
GTCAAGCTTTGAGGCTACCTTCCCCGGTTTACAGGAATAGATGGCGAACGACACAGGCAAGGCTATTGCCAGCACCGAAAATTTTAAAATTGCATGTTTCATGATATTGCGTTTAGAGTTAATTTCTTATTGCTTGTCATTTTGCCTGAAATATTCCAGTATCTGGCGCGTTTCATCGTCAGTTACGTTCTGGAAAGTCATCTGCGTCAGATATTTGGCCAGCAGCGCTTTGCCTACAGGGTCCTTTTGCTCCATCTCGGCCGGGTTGGTGATCTGGTTCATGATCCATTCGGGCGTGCGTCTTTGTGTAACGCCTTTCAGACCCGGGCCCACAACTCTTTGATCGGTTGCTTTATGACAGGCCGAGCATTTTGCGGTAAACACCGCTTTGCCCTTTTCAGCCATGGCATCGTCGATAGGGCCCAATTGGACCGAAGTGAATTTGCCAACGCCCTTGCTGTCGCTTTTTGTCGCGGGATCCACGCTGGCGGCGGTGCTCGCCGCGGAATTTGAAGTTGTATCTGCAGATGAAGATGCGTCATTACCCGAGCCTCCGCAAGCGTACAGAAAGGCTGCGCCGGATATTAGCAATGCAGGAATTAATTGTCTTAGATTTTTCGTCTTCATGATCATTGAATTTTTGTGTAAAACTATTAGTGTATTAGCGCCTATAACGTGATCTGGCTTAGCTCAGAATATGATATAGATCATATTTTTTCACCAAGTAATGGCGCTATCGTTTATATCATATTATGTTAATAATAAAAGAGTGTTTCATCCTTTATAAAAATTTACTTCAGGTGGTATTTACCTTTTTCAAGATCAGCCACAAAATCGCTTATCGGCTTATTGCTGAACTCGGTCAGTAATTGGTCCCTGATCGGCTTAACCCGCGCGTGCACGGGGCATGGCTGCGTTTCGGAACATGCCCGAAGTCCGAGCACACACGAGACAAATAATCCGTTCCCATCGGTCGCGCTGACGATATCGATCAGGTATAGTGAATCGGCGTTCTCGAGGTAAAATCCCCCTGAAGGGCCTTTGGCTGAAGAAAGGATATTTTTGCGCACCAGCGTCTGGAGTATCTTCGCTGTAAATGCTCTCGGCGAGCCGATCGCTTCCGACACTTCACCGATGCCAACACGGTTATGTTCTTTGCTTTTCATTGCAACAAAAACTGAGGCCCTGATGGCATATTCGCATGATTTGGATAATATCATCTGCGTTTTTTTAACGTGATCTTTCTTCGGCAAACGCCGGTTTACGCCAGTTCCTTTTCTGTCTGAATAGCTTTCGGGAACAGGATATTGTTCTCCAGGTGCACGTGGCGGTTCAGGTCGTTCTCGTATTCCTCCAGTTTTTTGAACAGGATGGTATAGGACCGGCAGGCATCCTCAGGTAACTCGTAATCAGCGGTAAGCTGCCGGATTGTTTCGAAATCTTCACCTGCCTGCTCGTGCTCCGACTCCATGACCTGGATCGGTGTTGATACCAGCCCCAGGTCGTCAGCAGGAATCCTGGCGCTTATTTTTTTATAATACGCCAGCTCTTTGATGCGTGGAAAAAGTATCTTTTCTTCCTTCATCATGTGCAGCGTCAGGTTGTGCGCTATACGTTCAAAAACATCAGCAACCTCTACCAGTTCGGGATGATTTGCGCCATGCACCCTGGCCACTTTTTGTGCCATTTCCTGTATGAAAGGCGTGTTATCCTTCACATACTGGTGATGCGTGTTAATGATATAATCGCTCAGGAAGCCGATGTCCCATTTTTGAAAATCAAGCTCGCTGTCGGCTGTTTGCTGTTCGGCCCGTGCCAGGTCTGTTTCCAGCTTCGTTTGGTCTATACCCTTCTTTTCGCAAACCTCGCTGACCGTCTTCTTCCCGCCGCAGCAAAAATCAATACCATATTTTTTAAAAACCTGGGCCTTACGATAATCTTTCGCAACCAGTTCGCCTATGGTTTCCGTATCGTCTTCCCCTGCCCTTTTACCGATGCGCACGTGCCATATTTCCGGCCCCTGTTCCAGGTACTCCCAGTTGAAAGTTTGCCCGCGCTCGGCCAAAAGCTGGTAATACAGCGGTTTGGGATCGTGGTCGTTATGAATAATGAATGATTCGCCGGCCAGCAGCGAATCGAAGTTTTGAAAGATAGTCTGGTGCTTCAGCCTCGGCTCTATCACCGTCACATCAAGTACTGTTTCTGTTTCCATTTTTTACAAGTGTTTTAATAGAGGACAAATTTGTCCTTTATTATGGGATTAAAAAATGATGCTTATCACCTTTTAAAAGAAAACTTGAAAAAGAAGACAACAGCGATGAAAAGAAATACCAGGCTTACAGCAAATAATAATATCTCGTAGTCCGGTATCAGCACCCCAAGCCGGGCCAGGAAAGGCTGCAAAAACAGAAGTGCGACATAAACGACCGCAGCACCAATATAGATCCAAACCAGCGGCAATGAACGCTTGAGAAAACCTCGCCGGATCATTTGGTCAAGGATAAGCGGAGATATGATCCCAAGCGTAAGCAAATGAATATAGCCGATGATCAGGTCGCGGTTTGAAAAAACCCATTCGCCAACTCCGGGGATACAGACTATCACCTGGAATATGCATTTCAACGTAGTTGCTGCGAGGGCAGCCTTGACCAACAAGGAACATTTGGGCAGTTGGTCCCGGCAGCCGATGCAAAGCATAAGCCAACTGACCAGGTTGACAATGGCTCCCGCTGCCGCCAGCGCCTGAAATGGCACACCCGGCTTGCTCCATAAGGTGAAGATGAAATAAAGCGCCGCTGTTGACCAGACGAAAAGTTTAAGCCAGGTTTTGCTAGCTTTGTTCAATGAAACATTTGGCCACACGGATGCAAACATCCCCCACCCTGCAAGCAGCATAAAGCCGTTCATCTGGAAATGGAGATAGATGTAAATAGCATCCTGGTACCATGGCGTATTCTTCAGCCCCAGCGCCATAAGCGGCCCCAAGGCAAACGGTCCGGCCGACGATAAACACAGGAAGATCAGCGAAGCACTGATAAGACCCGCCGAGAGTGGATTCAAACCATTTTTCAGGATCTTGCTTTTAAAAACAAGGTAGGTGAAACGGTAGGTTACGATTATAAATAAGGTTGAAAACGTGATCGAAACCGCTTTATATCCCTGCAGGTAGAAACTTACCAGCATCCCGTAGGCGCTTATCAGCGCAAGTATCATTACCCATTTGAAAGATCGAGCCAGGGTATTCTTATCGATAAGACTTATGATAAGCAGCGCGATAGCAAAAAACATCCACCCGGCAAAGGCAAAATGCGAATGGGCATGCAGCAAAAATTGGTAGTTAACCCCATCGATATCCGCAATATGCATGTAGCGCAGCACCAGGCCCAGCACCGTTAAAACAATAAAGTTGGTGAGGGCCAACCGCAGGTAGTAAGTTATTGCTGAATTCATTTTTCGAGACCAAGTTGTCTTTTGCCTTCATCGGTGATGCTGTCATACGACCATGCCGGCTCCCAAACCAGCTCAACGTCGGCGCCATAGGCCGGATAGTGTTTTTCGAGGCAGTTTTTTACGGCAGCCAGGATGCTTTCACCCATCGGGCAATAGGACGAAGATAAAGTCATGGCGACATGGATAGACTTTTCGGCCTCGTTTATATCGATACCGTAAACCAAACCCAGGTCAACAATATTGACATGCAGTTCCGGGTCGATGACCAGCCGCAGTGTCTCCAAAGCTTCGGCTTTCATAAAAGCGTGTTTATCCGAGATGTCAAAGTTCATCATAAGTTTTGGTTTTATGGAATACGACGATCAGCACATTGGTGACGTAGATAATGGCTGTAATAAGCAGCGCGAGACATCCTATACCTGTCAGCAAAGCTAAGCCAAAGGCGCAGCCGGGTACAAAGCTCAGGCAAAAAACAATAAAAGTGATCATCTGGACGCGCAAAAGGCCGGGTTTGAACAGATCGGCGGGCATAGGTATCTTCGCTTTGCCGGCCAGGTGCTCATAGTGTTTAGCCCATACGATGAAAGGCAGCGTTTTAAACGTCTGCCCCAGGATCAAAGCCGTTATCCAGCCCATGATCAGGATTATACCATAGATAAATGTGAACCTGATGTCGAGTTGACCGTGCCGCAAATAGTAGTAAATAATAAAAGGAATACATACCGTTCCTGCTATTAACAGAATAAATGAAAAGATGCCATGCTTCATCGGCAGATCGATATGCTTTTTTATCCGCCCCCGCAGGCATTTGCCCATATAAACCAGGTAACAACCTATGCCGGCTACACCAACGGCAGCAATGAACCATGTTTTAATGTTCAGTCCAAAGAAATAAGAATCGGTCGAGAACGCGATCAGCGCTGCAACAATGAGGTAATAGCTTACCTGCAGAAGCCTGTCGTTTTTATACGATGACACCAAAAACATCGGTACAAGCTTTGAACTTACGCCGATGATCATCAACAGGAACCAGCCTGCGAGACCCAGGTGAGCGTGTATCCTGAGATAATGAAGCTGTCCCTGTGGTAAAAAGGCCATGGTGAAATTAAAAACAAGCGTTGCGCCTATCAACGCCGTAAAACAAAGGAAAAGGCAGGCGGTAAAAATAAAATCTTCCTGTATGGTTTGCTTTTTGGTTTTGGCGGCGGTCAGGTAAATATTCAGCGTGAACAAAATGATGGATACAAGCAGCAACAAGGCGCCCGTTTGCATACAGATTCCCGGCTCGAATACCCAGAATGCATAAACAAGGCTTATCACTCCCGGTAACAGCGTTCCCCATGAGGCCCAGGCCAGTCCGGTGCTGTACAATTCGGTCTCCAAAATAACCGGGATAAGCTGATAACAGGCCCCAAAGATCATGCAGGTTCCCCATCCTAAAACAGCCATATGCGTGATAGCCAGTATCCGTGGCTGGAAATAATGCCCGGCAAAGGCGTCCCGCGAGAACGCTGTCATGACCGCCAATGCCAGGAATAATATTGCAGCCGAAAGGTAGTGCGCCAGGGTGACGGAATAATGATGCTTTTTGTACTTCACGGCTTGAAAATGAGCATATCAACATCGCCGCCTGAAGCGTCTTTAAAAAGATATTTGTAGCCTCTTTTTTCCAGTTCGGGCATCAGGAACACGGGCCGTCTTTTATGGTGAACAAACAGCGCCGTATTATCTTTTAAACTTTGCAGGTTTTGGAGTATCGTCACCATGGGGCCGGGCATTTCAAGGCCGCGGACGTCGATATAGCGCAGCTGGTCTTCGCCGAATTTTTTCAGCGTATTGTCGAACGATTCGAGGCTGCTGGCATACTCCCGGTCCACCGAATCAATCGTCACCTCCGGGCCGGGAATTATCCGGTTAAAGTAGGTAACGACCGTATTGGCATCAGGCTTCACTACGAAATGCGTGAACCCTTTTTCGCTTAAAAGATGGATAAGCGGCACCGGCTCAAAAGTATTGATCAGTTTAAGGCCTTCTTCACCCCGCAGGTTGTTTATTGCGTTAAGAATAGTTTTTAATGGGTCGCGGTTTTCCGCTAATATGGGCCTGACGTCTAACGCCACAAAATTGCTTGCCTTTTTGGACGTCGTGGTTTCTGTCTCGCCCCCTATTTCGCCGGTTTCCGTGCCGATGGTAAATCCCAGGGCGCATATGTTTTCCATGAAATCCTGTAATCTGCATCCGGCTATCTTGCAGGCGTCCGCTATAGTCACTCTCCTGCTCATCAGGTTGCGCAGGATCGGATTCCGGAGCTTAGAAAAGTTGCTGTTGAATTTTACGAGGGCATCGATAACGCTGTCCCGGTCGTCCGCCAGCAATTCTTTGATCGTTGTCTTTGAAGTTATCTCTTTTGCCATGGGACAAAAGTCGGCAGGGATTCATGCTAAAAATATGATCTATATCATAAAATTTGATGATTGTTTAGATGAAAGCCCCCGTTTAACTGCGACGGGCAATATTAATGAAACCCTGTTTCAGTTCCATTTGCCGGGTTAATCAGCAGGTCAAATTGGGGTTAGGGTAGTTATCGCTCTGATCCTCAGCGTCATTGTCAATGCATTGAAAATCTTTTTCGACGAGCAGGTACAGCGGGCCTTTTTGATCAAACCCAACGCGGTCTGTGTTAACCCACTCTTCCGACCAGCTATAAGGCATAAAAATGACGATCTTATTATTCATAAACTCGGCCTCAAGATGCTGTACCGGGGCTTTTTGCAACGCGTACGTTAGCTGCGATTTCCCGAAATCTACTGCCTCCTCGATGAACCCGTCCCGTCCAAACTTCGCCACGTCAGACATCGAAAGCCTGTACCTTAACGAATTTCCTTTAATGCGCACCTTCATGATCTTCCCTATTTAAAATATCCTTCAACTCAACTACATAGCCAATAATAATGATAGCCGGGTAGGTTAAACCGTGTTCCTCTGCCATCGCCGGCAGGTCTTTCACCAACCCTGATACCGATTTTTGTTGTTTCAGCGATGCATGCTGTATAATTGCGGCCGGCGTATCGCCCCTGCCCTCATCGATATAAGTATCGGCTATTGATGCCAGTTGTTTCACACCCATATAAACGACCACCGTGGCATTGCTTTGCATGGCAAGGCGCAGATCAGCCGACAGTGTGCCGTCCTTCTTGGTACCCGTTACCACCCATATACCTTCGCTCACCGCGCGGTGAGTCAGCGGGATATCTTCAAGTCCGCAGGCTTGCATACTGGTAATGCCCGGTATAAAATGTGTTTTGATCCCCAGTTGCCTTGCATAGATGATCTCCTCGAAACCCCGCCCAAAAATAAACGGATCGCCCCCTTTCAGCCGCACCACTTTCCCTTTGGTAAAACAAAAGTGTTTTATCATCTCCAGGATGGATTCCTGCGGGGTATATTGTCCGTACGGTTGCTTGCCTACATATATTTTATCCGCCCGCTCAGGGGCGATATCCAGTAATTCCTTGTTCGCAAGATTATCATATAACACCACATCGGCCTGCTGCAACACTTTGTAGCCCTTAACAGTCAGCAGTTCAGGGTCTCCGGGTCCGGCCCCCAACACAAATAATTCAGGTGTGGCAATATCTACATTCATAATCAGCGAAATTCTTTACAATTTTTTATAAAAAAACAATAAATGCTTAAAAAAAGATCATCAAAACACAAAATAAGTTAATAAAACTAACTTATGTTATAAAATTATCTAAATAATGAGGTCATTTTTGAGTTAATTATTATAATTATCATAAAAATTACATAAATATATCAAAAATTTGAACTATTTTATTGACAAACATCATAAAATTACCTAATATTGCTATTGTAAATACATTTTAGGTCGCAACTTGAATGTATTTGCTGAAAATTTGCTTTAACATTTAAAAAATCAGCATGTCGAAACCAACCATTATAGTAGTTGGCAACGGTATGGTTGGATACAAATTTTGCGAGAAACTTGTATCCCGGTCAACAAACTACAACATCGTAGTGTTTGGCGAAGAACCACGCCGTGCATATGACAGGGTCCACCTGAGCGAATACTTTGCCGGCAAGTCGGCTGAAGACCTTTCGCTGTCGGCAGGATCCTGGTATGACGACAACAATATAACGCTTCATCTTGATGATCCGATACAGGAGATCAACAGACCGGCGCAAACCGTTCATTCTTTAAAAGGACTAAACCTAAAATATGATTACCTGGTACTGGCCACGGGCTCGTCGGCTTTCGTACCTGATATTCCCGGGGTCGAAAAAGAAGGTGTATTTGTCTATCGCACCCTCGAAGACCTCGACCTGATCAAGGCTTACGCAATTAACGCGAAGAGGGGCGCCGTGATGGGCGGCGGCCTTCTTGGCCTGGAAGCCGCCAAGGCGCTGATCGACCTCGGCATCAGCGAAACTCATGTTATCGAATTTGCGCCTCGCCTGATGCCCAGGCAGATCGACTCGGCCGGAAGCGCCATGCTGCAGTCCAAACTCAGGCAGCTGGGGCTGAACATTCATTTGAATAAAAGCACATCGCATATAGCGGGCGATCATAAAATAAGCGCGCTGAAATTCAACGACGATACTTCTTTAGCAATTGACATGCTGGTTATAAGCGCGGGCATCCGCCCGCGCGACGAACTGGCTAAACTGGCCGGCCTGCAAACCGGCTCGCGCGGCGGCATCATCGTGAACGAAAAGATGCAAACCAGCGACCCGTCGATCTTCGCTATCGGCGAGTGCGCCTTGTATGAAAATATGATCTACGGCCTGGTTGCGCCGGGTTATGAAATGGCTGATGTGGTGGTATCGCAACTGATAAGCGGCGAAAAGTCATTCCACGGTTTTGATATGAGCACCAAACTGAAGCTGATCGGCGTTGATGTAGCTAGTTTCGGTGATGCTTTTATCAGCGAACCCGACTGCCGGACCATCATTTTCGAGGACACGCATAAAGGCGTTTACAAACGCATCAATATCAGCAACGACGGCAAATATTTGCTTGGCGGCATCCTGATCGGCGAAGCTGAAGCCTACAATATGCTGTTGCAGACGGTCAATAATAAGATCATTCTGCCGCCAAACCCCGAG
>JAFDZL010000523.1 GCA_018266935.1 Bacteroidota bacterium
CATCTATGTCAGTCACAAACCGGAATAATAGCTGATCATGCGCACATTTTGGGCCGCCGCCTTGACAAAAATATCCAATCTTAAATCCGGGTACCCTTTCCTGCAATAGCGCCAGCCATGTCTTTTTCCCGGCCTCCTCCAAATCCTTCTCATCCAGCACGATGTCGGCATTGCCCGGTCCGTTCAGGTTATACGAACCTTTGACCACTTTTTTTGCCTTTATCTGCACCTCTTTCAGCAGGCGTCCGCCGCCGGGGATCGCGGTCGGCCGGATCTGTATGCTGCTGTTCACCTGGTTCATCAGCATAGTATCCGTATTGACGTACCAGGGCAAAGTTATTGGATATTTTGGCGGGTTGAATGCCGGGGTAGTCTGTTGGTCCACATCAATATTCACATTGAAGCTTTTGCCCGCGCGGTTAACCGCCTTGAGCACAAAAACCGGTGTATCCACCCGTGGGAAACGGTCGAAAATAAAACGCCCTTCGTTATTGGTTACCGTATCATAAAGCAAAGCGGGCGACCGTGAGAATAACACGATGTGCGTTTTCTTCACCGGCGCTTTGAAAAGATTATTGACAACGCCCTGTACTGTAAACTCTTTTTCGGCGCTGAAAGGCATATCTGCCTTCGGCTCGTAATTTACCCAACCCTGGGTGAGCAGCAGGTTGTCCAGCGCCTGTTTGGCCGTATCGTTGTTTTTGAAATAATAACCCGGCTCTTCCACATAACCTTTCAGATCAGACGTAAGCAGCATCCGGGTAATGATATTATCGTTATCCAGGCTGTCGGTATGTACCTGGCTGTCGTCGGTAACAGCCATCGAAAAATTACCCGCAACGGGTTTTCCCGAATTACCGGTAACACTAAGATGCAGCGCGACACTATCCTTAGGGTAATACACTTGCTGATCGGGCAGAACATCGATGTGCAAGCCATCTCCACGATCTACATAAACCAACCGTTCATTCAACGGTTGTCCGCCGGTAGTCATTAGAATCAAATGAGCTATACCTTGCGGAAACCTGTTTTTGGCGATCAGGCTCCTTTTGAAAGGCTCTTTACCCAGGTCGGCAACTGCTGCATAACAGACAATGCCGCGTGCTTTGGCGATAAGATAATACGGCGTACCGGCCATCTCCTGCGTCGCCCCAACCGCAACTTCAAGCGAATCGCTGTTCGGGATATTCTTAACCTGCAAAAGCGTACCGGAAGCTTTTACGATAGGCAAAGGATAAGATTTGATCTTTCCGCCCTTCAATATTACCCGCGCTGTATAGCTTTCGCCGGCGCGTGGCTGTAAGTAAAAGCTGCCTATGCCTTTAAAAAGTGTCTTAAAGGATGCAACCGTGCTGTCTTTATTATCAACGATCACACCCGATATGGAAACACCTCTCCCATCCTCACCTATGGCTTTAAAGCCTACCCTTGCCGGAAAACCCGCTATCAGGCTACCGCCTTCGGACATAAACTGAACGTCGGTGTTTTCAAGGCGGTTAACACTGACGGGAATGATCGCTTTTTTGGTTTTAACCCGGTTTTGCAGTACGATGTCTAACTTACCGGTCTTGTTTTGAGACGAAAAACTGAGGTCAAGCTTACCATTTCTGTCTGTCTGCACATTCTGGCGGGAAACAACCTTCCTGCCATCCGTTAATTCGGCCTGCAGCACAGAATCTGCCAAGGGGCGCTTGTCCGTACCCGTCAGTTGTAAATGGGCTCTGATAACTGTACTATCATTAATGATTCTATTATTTACCAACCAGCCGTTCTCATTCGGCCCGGCAATGCGAATTCGTTTATAGAAAAACCCTTCTTCCGGAAAATTGCGCATCCAATTGGTGTAGGCTCTCAGCGTATAGTCGCCCGGCTTAAATATCTTATCATCCAAAACGATATTACCCCAGCTAAGGCCGCTGGCTACTGGCAGCAGGTATTGTTTTACGATCTTATTGCTGTCGTTGGCGATATCGATATGCAGCAACCCGCTGCGGGCGGAAAGTAACAGCGTAGGCGCATTGAATAACCAGGCCTTGAGCCATATAGTATCGCCTATGACATAATTGGGCTTGTCAAATTGGACGTAAATCCTTTCCGTTCCATTCCGACCGACGAGGCTGTCGGACGACGCTGCAAATTTCAAAAGACGCGCCTGTGGATCCGATTGTCCATACGACAAATGGCAGCACAACAGCAGTATGCCGGTCAATAAGGTTTTGTTTGTTTTGAAAAAGGTTTTCATACCTGTGGTTTAGGTATTAGGGACAAACGAATATACCGAATATTTTAGTTTTGCAACGGGCCTTCATTTAATGTCAAATTCCTTCTCGCCGTAAACCACGTCGTTCCCGGTTACACCCTGTACGATGACTTTAAACGGCCCGGTTATATCGCTGGTATAAAAATTAAAGGAAACATCTTTAGACGTGCCGACCTTAACCAGGTGCTTCCAGAAAATTGTGGAGTAATATTCTGGTTGAGATGGATTTATCACTGAATAATCAGAACCGTAAAATTCTTTGGTGTATTTAATGCCAGGCATAGAATCGTACACCCGCTTTTTTGCTTTATCGATAGTAAGTACGCAGCCTAAATACTTGGTATATTGTCCATGAATTATATAATATTTACCTATTTCCGGTGCGTGATTGCCGGGCCAGTTTTTATGGTTCGGGCAATCAAATATCCCGTACATACAAATGTAATCTCCACATTCGTTTTCCATTGGCGGCAAAATGTCTGAGGAGGTATGTATGGAATTGTCTTTTGTCGCGTTGATTGTAACTTCCTTTAAAATAATTGCATGGTCCATACCTTTTAAAGCCAGCGAGTAATTATCGTTTTCCGGTGACAACGACGACGTTTTTAACCCGGCTGCAAGTTTTTGATCAATGGAATTATAAGGGTCATTTATTATAAGCTTATAGTCATCAGGGTTTTTGGCCACCACCAAAAAATGGATCTTTTTATTTTCATCAGTGACAATATTGTCATTCGCCAGAGCGAAATTACCCATACCATCAGTTTTTATTGTAGTAGTCAGGGAGTCAGCCATCACTAACACCCTAACGTCTTTTTTAAGAGGCCTATCGTCATAGCGTACCGCGCCACTAAAAACAAGCGGGCTTTGGTGATTATTCGTATCTATCGGTGTAGTTTGCATCATTCCCTGCCAGCTGTACCTGCGCCAGCCTCTGATCAACAGTAAATTTTCAAGATATGATTTATCTGTTTCAGCGCTGCCCAGATAATTATCTTTCAATGGCAAGTCATCCATCTCATGCTTCAAATAAACATAGCTTTCAATGTCATTGTTGTTTTTTATAGTCAGCCTGTTACTTTGCACGCACGCAACGGATACCATGCCGGTGTCGGGCGTAAGAAAACGCAGCGATAATTTTACTTTTTCCCTTTTGGTGTACTGTTGTTTGTCCGTTTGAATTGCGATTGCGGGGCGCACGTTGTAATGCGCGAAAAACATCCGCTCGGCGCTTGGTCGTCCCGCGCTATCGAGCACAGTAATTGTACCCAGGCCTTTTGGCATGTTTTTCAGGTCAACCCACACCGCTTTGCCGGCCGCATTGACATGGACGGCGAAAGTGAAGAACAACTGCCTAAAATTATGCACCAACACCGTTACTACTTCGGGATATTTACTGGTTAACCTTAACTTAAGGGTATCATTTGCCACAGCATTTGCAACGGCAATCGCCGGGCTTTTCAGTAAAATTTGGGGCAGTTTAAACACCGAATCGCGGAACTTGTCCGTTAGCAGACGCATGGTATAATGGCTTCCCGTTAATGGGATGAGTTTGAACCTGCCCATACCATAACTATCGGTTTCGATCGTATCGACCGGAACATTATCTTTAAACAATACACCATGAATTTCGACGGGCGCGCCACTTCCCGTTTTTGCTTCCCACCCTACCCAGCCCGCAGTAGCATGGACCAGGTAGCCACCTTCAGGATAAAATTTGACGCTTATTTTTTGCTGCTGCCCTGAAGGAACAGGCAAGCTCACGCTCCGCACCTCTTTGTCATAAGTGACTTTTGTTTCCAAAACTGCAGGTTTTGAGTCATTTTGATTTCGGGGAATGTCAAAGACGTATTTTCCTTCATTATCAGTTTTGACATGCCCGGAGACGTTTTTACTTTCCCCTTGTTTTATTTTATAAGCTACAGCCGCGCCTGGAAGCGGGCGGCCATCTCTAGCAGTAACTTTAAGCAGGATTTTCGGTGAATGATGTCCGGCCATCGTTGTGTCGGAGCTCAAAGACACTTTAAATAAACCCTCAGTTGCAGACAAGATCGTGATATGCTGAACAAAAACAGCTTCAGGCTTATCCTTTAATACCCGGTTGGGATAAAGAATAAAACTATAATTACCCGGCGGGATACTGTCTGTCAAATAAACGTTCCCTGAAGCTATTCCGTTGGCCATTAAGAATTTGCGTTCAAGAACCACTGATCTGTCAAGGTCATCGACCAGCACAGCGGATAAAACATCCGGGTTATCACCATTTTTTCTGTTTGATAAATACGCTGTGAACCAAACATTTTCATTTTGGGCGTAAATTGTTTTATCGAAATGTGCGAAAAGCGTAGGCGCGAAATGGCTTTTACCATATGAGCTTATCTTTTGGCTTATAGAATCTACAAGATTCTTGTGAATGCCCGCATGAAAAGATGTGTCATTGCTTAGCATGCTTTTTGTGCCAAGCTGCGGAGTTGACACAGCCGGATCATAATCGGCCGGCAGCATTCCGGATACTCTGTATTTTCCCCAGGCGCCGGCGAACGACCTGCTGGTAGGATTAAGCACCCAGCCGTTGCTATCAAAAAAGGTGTACGGGGAAGAAAAATTCACAAGCGTACATTCATTGTTATAGTTATTGTACAGATAAGATAAACTTGCCGTATAGTGATGGTTCTTATTGTAATCGATGTATAGACCGTCAAAGTCGCATCCTAAGGCGAAAACGCCGGTTAGCGAGGTCTTCAGCATGATCTCGTTTCGTTCAAGCGGATAGGGCATCAGCTTTTTGAATATTTTGGGAAGATCGGCCCGTTTCTTCCATGCCGAGAGCGAATCCCGCCATTTTTCCTTGTCCTGCTTAGTTTCCTTAAGTTTAGTATAATAATTTATTTTTGCTTTGATCAGGCTATCCGAAGGCCGGTCTGGGTTTTGATAAATGGCATATTGCAAAACCTGAAACCCGTTTTCGTCAAGCTGATCACTAAGCAGCGAGCGTAAGAAATGCATTTCAGACCCCTCATAAATCTCCCGTCGCTTTTCCTGCCAGCGCCGCTGCTGGGCGTCGGTTCCCTGCATTTTTTCGAACAAAACCTGCCCGTCATATTTTACCGTAGTACCCTGGCTCACGGCGTTTCTTTCAAACTCGGTCAGCAGGTATTTAACACGATATCCTAAAGCCTCATTTTCAATGATGATAAAATCGTATGAAGATGCCTTTAACTGCCGCGTCTTCTGATCGTAATCAAAATCAAGTACCGAAGGATTTACAATTTTACAATGAGCGGCTAAAGCCGATGATCCGAGAAATTCCTTCTTGAACATCTCCAGATACCAATCGTGGTAGGGATCGTCATGTGCCCTTATCACAACCTCTTTAAGGCCATTGATCTTTGGAGAAATTTCAATATCCGGTAGTTCGACAGCCTGGTCATTTAAAGTAATCGACTGGCTGTACATATCGTAACCTATCATGGACACGATGAGGTTATAACTTCCTGCCTTTATACCCGTTAACATAAATGTACCCTCGCCGGAGGTTTGATCGCCAACGGTTGAATTACTTAAAAAGACATTTACATTCGCAAGCGGCTTTTTGGTCGTATGATCCAGAACCCGGCCTTTGATGATCGACTGCGCGGCGACCTGTGTGCAGAGCATAGCTAAACCAACGAGAAGCAGGCAAAGACGCCGATAAAACAAATAGGAAGTTGGTAAACAGAGCATTTGCTATAAGGTGCCAGGATTGAAGCCAAGATAAGCAATATTTCAATTCCGCAATAGCCTGCTGGTCACCAAAAGCTGCCCGGTATGCCGCATCACATGTTCGGCGGCATGTGTCAGTAAGCCGATCACCGTTGACGGTATTTGCGCCCTGCCTACGCCTCGTACATCAGTAAGTGTGCTTTCATCAGTAGCTTTCAATTGTTCGATCGCTTTATCAACCTGGTTGTGAAAATTAGACAGCATCTCCTCCATACCAGGGGCATGCTCTGTCTCGCGGCCCTCGAGCGAAAGGTACTCGAGTTGCCTGGCGCTAAGCGCCTCTCCCCTCGCATAGGTGAACAGCCTGTCGAGCACGCCCGTAAAATGCTGCAAATGAAAGGCTGGCGACGCCATACCCGACGGTTTCACCCATACAAATATCTCGGGGAAACCCTCCATCATCGCCTCAACCTCTTCCCGCGCCTGCAATATGGCGTGAGCCACCGGCTGCAGCAAAGGCGGGATACCATCTATCGGCCCGCGCAGCCAAACTTCTCGTTTTGGGGTAGTATCCATTTGATCTGTAAATTGACTAAATTTGTGCGGCTTTGAACCCGCATCACGCCGTTTTTTCAAATTTACCGAAAATAGTTATTTTGTTGCGGCATAGGGATTGCAGGATAAGGAGTAACAACGAACAATTGAAGATGATCACTTGGCTTAGTGCTAAAAAGTTCACCACGTTTCTTTTAGCATTCGTATTTGGCTGCCTGATGCTTGCCTGGCAGGGGTGTAAGAAAAAACGCTCCGACATGGGCAAAATTCTATACAAACATACCCACAACCCTATCTTTAAGGATGCCGACCTGGATGAATTTGCCGTAGTATTTAAAAAAGTGCTGGTACAAAACCGGGACAATATGAGCAACCCCGACCTGGTTACTAAATACTACGCCGGGCACGATTACGAGCCGGTGTTTGTGATGAACCACCTGTGGAATGGAGACATCAAAACTATGCTGGCATACTTCGATAAGGCGGGTGAGCATGGTCTGGATCCGGGCATGTTTCATACCGGCCGTATCAACAGGCTGATGGCCAAGTTCTATGGCAACAATACCATCAAATCAACGCGCGATGCCTATTACGACATGGCCAGGCTGGAGATCGCGATCGCAAATTCGCTGATCAGCTATTCCAACGACCTGCAATTCGGCCTCGTAAACCCAAAATGGGTATTTTCCCGGTATTTTATTAAGACCGCGCGCCCCGACACAACGTCGATGATGAGGGTGTTTGCTTTGGATAATGTGAAAGCATATCTCGACAGCATTCAGCCAAAAAGTCCTGAATATCTTGCGCTGCAAAAGGCCTACCTTGACGGCTATGTAGCGCCGAAAATGTCGAAGGAAGAAACACGGCGCATCCTGCTGGTGAATATGGAGCGCCTGCGCTGGAAGAATAAGCCAACCGAAAACAGGTACGTTTATGTTAACATACCAGATTTTCACCTGGATGTAATAGACAGCGGCCGCTCAATACTGGCCATGAAAGTTTGCGTGGGCCAGGGCCGAAACAAGGATTATCTGAACAGCATTGAAAACTACAACGATACCTGCAAAGTTGATAATCCCAACCCTCATGAGACGCCATTGTTGTACAGCGTGATACACAGCGTGGAGGTAAACCCCGTTTGGAACATACCGCATAGTATCGCCACTAAAGAAATTATTGTTGAAGCTGCTAAGGACCCTTATTACCTGGCGAACAAGGGCATTAATGTATATGACGAGCGGACGGATAAACTGATCAAGGATCCCGAAACTATTGATTGGAGCAAAGTGACGAAAGAGAACTGCAATTATGAGTTCAGGCAGCAGCCCGGCGAAGAAAATTCATTGGGCAAGATCAAATTCCTTTTCGATAACAACAGCAGCGTTTACCTGCACGACACGCCGGCGAAAGACGCCTTCTGGCTAAAGATGCGCGCGGTAAGCCATGGTTGCGTACGGCTCGAAAAACCGCTCGATCTGGCGCATACGCTTTTCAGGGACACGGTAAAATACAACCTGATCGCGAAAGATATGCAGCAGGATGATGTGACGGAACCGGAAGACATTGGCCTGCGGCCGAAGGTACCGGTTTATATCACCTATGTAACCTGCTGGCTCGACGCGAACGGGCAATTGCAGTTCCGCAAAGACGTTTACGGGCACGATATCGTGCTGTATGACTATATGAAAAAGAATCATCCGGCGGAGTAATTACAAGCTGGCGTTCTCGTAAGCGTTGCTCTCAGGGTAAACGTAATTAGCAGCCGATTCACCATCAAGGTATTTTGAGGTGTAGGCATTATCGTTGCCGTTGATAAACAATACGGTCCCGTCTTTGATCGTTTCGATAACCTTGCCAACCACCTGAGTGGAAACTGCCGGGCAGCCTTCGCTAAGGCCCAATCGGCCCAAAGCATTAATGGTACCTTCCGATACATATTTTGCGCCATGTACAACAATGCTGCGGGCACGGGCATTGTCGTTGAAACCCGCATCCAGACCCTCAAGCTTCAATGAACGGCCATGCTTGCCCTGGTAAATGCCTTCCGTAATATAAAAACCCAGGCTGCTCGCATGCGAATCCATTTGGTTGGAAAAATAGCTTGCCATATCACGGCCGCTGCCGTTACCGTGGGCCACCCATGTGTGCATCAGCAGTTCTTTGTCAAGCATATCGATGATCCACATGCGTTTCGTGGAGCTCGATTTTGCTAGATCGACAACGGTCAGTATCGATCTTGTCTGTCCTACCTGGTTCTGCGATTTGAGGTTGAAAAATCCGGTCGCGGCTTTTTCAAATACTTCAAAATCAAGACCCGCCGCATGCAGCTGCGCGTTGTTATATATCTCGGTAAGATATTGTGCAAAAAGCGCTCTGGCAGAAAGTTTGCCTGCTTTTATAACCGATTTGGTATGATAGTCTTTATTTGGATTTTCAGCTTTCCAGCTGATAATTGTTACGGATAATAGTAATAAGATACAGGTTACCCACAAAACACTTCTCTTCATCTTCACGTTACTTTATTCTGGTTTAATCAATACTAAAATGTCAGCTTTAGCCTAATTAACCTGGGGGTTATAAACAACTGTTATCCACAAATGTAAACAATTAATCGCTGCAATAAAATCTTTACTCGAATTTCATTGCTGTAAGATTAAAAAAATTACAATAGGGTTAAAGTTCGCGTGCTGACAGAAAGATTATACGTAAGACTGAACGTTTAGGTTAGGGGAATATTTTATCGGAGCTATTTTTTAAAACGAGCAATTTTATGCGACAATCAGAGGCTTGCTTTCGAGATATAAGGTATCGGGATCGAAATCCGTAAACTCATCCCATATAACGGTACCGTTAAAAACTCTCGCTTTGCTGCAATAGCCTTCGTCCTTTAATCCCTGATATACGGGATAACTAAGATAATCGCTGAAATCAAATTCCTTTACTTCTTTGTTAGTAAAAGTAAGGATTAATTTATATGGTGACTGATATTCGACAGCAGCAATACGGGGATTCATCGACGATTATTTTAGAGGATCGATATTATATAATTTGTTGCCGGTAACAGCCAATTGCCAGTTTGCCATCAGTTCATCCGCGTGGATTTCTATCCACGCCAACAACAGTTTTTCTTTATTTGGAGGTAAAAAGCCTTCAATCAAATCACCGTCAGGAATTTTGTAAACACCTTCCATTTCACCATACTTAACATGGATATGGGGTAAATTATGCTGTTTGGTATCCAAATAATACATGGCTATGATCAAACCGTAAAACATAGATATAACCGGCATAATTCAAAAGTACAAAAAAGCTCGGACAAAGAGCAATTCGTCTTAGCACTGAAAATAATCAATTTTCAACCTATGACTAATTTCACATGATAATATTACCAGTGATGAGATCGGATTTTTCACACAATAACTATAACCACCTCACTTTTTCTTCCATTGGAACTTTGCGGTTGCCCTGCGGACGCTCGTCGGTATGGCCAAGATAGATCACGCCGGCCACCTGGTCGTGCTCGCCCAGGCCAAGGAAATCCTTCATCGGCTGTTTGGTAGCCATCCCGCCCGTGCTCCAGAAAGAGGCTATACCTAAGGCGGTCGCGCCAAGAAGTATATTCTGGATAGCGCAGGCTGTAGCTTCTACCTCCTCCTTAACGGGAATCTTTGGCAGATCACCACGCTTCATAATGCCAACCAGCACATGCGAAGCTTTATCGCCCTGCGTATAGAAGTTATTGTAGGAGGCTTCAATGAAGTTTTCGGCAGGGGTAAATTCTTTGTAGAGCCGTGCGTGTTCATGGCAGAAATCGGTCGGGTTTGCATAAACCACAAAGCGCCACGGCTCCGTAAGGCCGTGGGTAGGCGCCCAGTCTGCCAGCTCCAGCAGCGACTGCACCTGGTAGTCGGGTACTTTCCGGCCGTTCATCATTTGCGCTTTGATGCTGCGGCGGTTTTTTATAATGGTTGAGATGGTTGCAAAAGTGTTGTCCATGGTAAAACGATATTTATAAATGGAATGACACACCCCCTGCCCCTCTCAAGCGAGGAGCCGACGCGGTGGCCATTGAGGGCGCAAAAATAGAAAATATTGAGAAGGATTTTACCGGCCGCTAAAAAGATCTGGCTCTTTTAAAGAAAGCCTGGCTAATTGGTCTTTTGGAATTTTATGTGTTTGCTTAAAGGTTTGATTGTACAAGAAAGGTACCGCAATAGGATAACCATATTGTTTGCTTACATTCACCAATTTGCCATTCTTGACAATGTAAAGATCAAATAACCAATAATTATGGCCCTTGTAAGTCGCCAGACTCTCTCCTATTATTTTATAACGACCGTTAAAAGCATATTCTTTTTGAGGCCTATAATAAAACCCCGCATACGAAATCGCCTGAAAATTGTCTTCTCCACTATTGATCAAATAAGTTGTGTAAATATTTGAACAAGCCAAGCCACCACATCCACCGGGATAAGTATAAATTATAAAATCGGGTCGACCGTCATTATCAACGTCTTCGACATATAAAAAATCAGTAATGTAGGTCATGTTGACAAAATCGCCGTCGAGCTTTTTTATCAGCCTATTTTTAAAGTAGAGTTCGATAATTCCACCATCGTCCAACGTGCCATCAACCAATTTTACGGTGTAGTTTTTATATCGTGCGACGGCCATCTCTTTAGAACCGCGGATTTGGCTTCTGGTAAATTTTATAGAATCGTATTTCTTTACCGGGTATTTCTCAAAAGGATATTGCGCGAAGCATTTTGCGGAAAACAACAACAGGATAGGGCAAAACAATCTCATATTGAAAAATCAACAATTCACTATTGCCTATTGACTATTCACCAACTAATACAACTCCGGAAACTTCCCCGGATTAGCTTCATGCATGATACTGTACGCGGCCTCCACTACGTCATCCAGCGACGGCTTGCTGAAATAATCGCCATCGTTGCCATAAGGCGGGCGATGTTCTTTAGCGGTCAGCGTTTTGGGCTGGGCATCCAGGGAATAATAACCGTTCTGTTTTTCCAGGATGTTCTGCATAATGTAGGCAGATGCTCCGCCAGGGATGTCTTCATCAACGACCAGCAACTTATTGGTTTTCTTTAGTGAAGCAAGGCAAGCCTGGTTCTTATCAAAAGGGTACAGTGTTTGCAGATCAATCACCTCGGCGTGGATACCCATATTTTCCAGGTCCTCCAGCGCTTCCATAACGATGCGCAAGGTCGATCCATAGGAAACAACAGTAATATCGCTGCCCTCCTGCATCACTTCGGCCACGCCCAGCGGAACGGTAAACTCACCCACATTCGAAGGCAGCTTTTCCTTCAGGCGATAGCCATTTAATGATTCGATCACCAGCGCAGGCTCATCGCCCCGCAAAAGCGTATTGTACATCCCGGCAGCCTGTGTCATGTTGCGGGGTACACAGACATGTATCCCGCGCATGGCGTTGAGGATCATGCCCAGCGGCGAGCCGGAATGCCAGATACCTTCCAGCCTGTGCCCGCGCGTACGGACGATAACCGGCGCCTTTTGCCCCCCGCGCGTACGGTAGCTCAAAGTGGCGATATCGTCGCTGATAACGGTCACGGAATAGAGCAGATAATCCAGGTATTGTATTTCGGCAATAGGCCTTAAACCGCGCATAGCAAGGCCCATACCCTGCCCCACGATTGTCGCCTCGCGAATACCCGTATCCGATATGCGCAGGTCGCTGTATTTGCCCTGCAAGCCGGCGAAACCCTGGTTCACGTCACCAATAGCGCCAACGTCCTCACCAAAAGCCACGATGCTTTTATCGCGCTCAAAATTGGCATCGAAACAGGCGTTCAGCACTTCGCGGCCGTCGAGTGTTTTCGCATCCGGTTCATATTGCGCAGGAATAGCGGGCACATTCAACGGCGACTGCATCGTTTCCGTAAACAGCTTCGAATTGAAGCGCTCGTTATTCTTGGTTTCTTCCAACTTCAGCCAGTTGATCAGGCTCTGGCGGCTGTACAGTTTTTCTTTCACGGTCAGGCGAAGCGCCTTGCGACCTGCGGCCACCACATCGCCACGACCGGGGTCAACCGTAGCTTTTAGTTTGGCTATTACTTCCTTGAGCTTGTCGCTTACACTGCTTTCTTCGATCATTTGTTCGATCAGCCCGGCAACCTGGTCCAGTTCAGCCATGATCTCGGACGAAAGCTCGTTCCAAACTTCCTTCTGGCAGTCGCGCACATATTTCTTCGCAGTGGCTTCCAGTTCATCCATTTCCTCTTCGGTGGAAATAGCTGACTCGATCATCCATTTACGCATTTGCAGCAGGCAATCGTGTTCATTTTCCCACTCCAGGCGTTCCTTTGATTTATAACGCTCGT
>JAFDZL010000524.1 GCA_018266935.1 Bacteroidota bacterium
AAAATGGATAATATCGTGTTCATGCCGGCTTATGACGGTTACCAGCCGGTATTTCCCGAAGCAGCGCACTTGAGCAGCCGCGATATCGAACTGATACACGAGGTGATCACCAATTACATGAAGACGAATAACAGCACGGTAGTTTATACCATGGCCGACCGTGTGAAACAGCACCTGAACATTACGCCGCCTAACGGCATGAACAATATGCTTTTCCTGCAAACTATCATTAAGGACTATACGCACCTAAGCGCTCAGGCCGACGTTTTGTAGATCAGATAGTAATGGTATAGCTTGAAACCATAGCTTACCATAATAATGGACCCCATGATGATGAACAGGGTCTTTTTTACCATCTCTTTGTTGGTGTCCAATTTAAATAATCTGTCGGCCAGGCCATAGGCAAAGTACAGCAGCAGGGGTATGGCAGGTGGGTATAGCGCGAAACTGGCATGAAGGTCGCCGTGCAGCAACGCCAATACGGATCGCTGGAAACCGCAGCCGGGACAATCGAAGCCGGTAAGGTATTTGAAAGGGCAGGGAATTAAATGGCCCTGCAGCCAGTGGAAAAACGCCAGTTGGTTGCAGGGCGCATGATATATGAGAGAATATTGAGGCATACTATTAAGCCGTAGGCTCTGCTGGTGGAGCAGGCGGCGGTGGCGGCGGCGTATTAAAAGGGTCCTTATAGCCGACCGACGGGTCGATCGGTTTTAAACCGCCGGCCTCTTTCGCCGATGGGCCAAGATACTTATAATTGCCAAACGCCAGTATCGGGTAAAATATAAAGCCCAAAAGCAGCAGGCCGACCGTAAACCCTTCCGACTGTCCGAAACTTTTACTTAGCAGGTTGGTCATCCATATTGCGAATATGATATTCACACAAGGGATAAGCAGCAACAATATCCACCAAACAGGCTTGCCGATGATTTCAAGCAGTACGATGAGATTATAGATAGGGATAATGGCCGCCCAGCCGGGTTTGCCTGCTTTTTCATAAATTTTCCAATGGGAAATGATCATGATCACTGTGAGTATGATGATCGGTATCATCAAAGCGGCGAAGATCGCAGCCACTGCAGCAAAAGCGCCGGCATCTGAAGAATTAAAATCTTGCATGACGTAATGAGGTTAAGTTAGAGGTTTGAGACTTAGTTTGTTATATGCAATATAGAAAATTTTCGTTATTTCAAATACCGTTGAGGAAATTTATTTGTCCGCCGGGTTGGGTATCAGGAAAAGCAGAAAGACTAAAGCAGAAAGCCTGTACCAAATAAATCAAAGCTTTGGTCTTTCCGCTTTCTGCTTTCAGCCCGACAAAAAGCTTTGGTCTTTTCGCATTCTGCTTTCAGCCCGACAAACAGCTTTGGTCTTTCCGCTTTCTGCTTTCAGCCCGACAAAAAGCTTTGGTCTTTTCGCATTCTGCTTTCAGCCCGACAAACAGCTTCGGTCTTTCCGCTTTCTGCTTTCAGCCCGACAAAAAGCTTTGGTCTTTCCGCTTTCTGCTTTCAGCCCGACAAAAAGCTTTGGTCTTTCCGATTTCTGCTTTTAGCTTTGCAAAAATGAAACGCGAGCAAATATCCGTATTCGACATATTCAAAATAGGCATCGGGCCGTCCAGCTCGCATACTTTGGGGCCCTGGCGCGCGGCGCAAGCTTTTGTCGGGGTGCTCAATGGGCAGGAGGTATTACATAGTGTCGATGAGATCAAAATATTGCTATATGGTTCTTTAGCTAAAACCGGCCACGGGCACGGTACGGATGTCGCGATCCTATTAGGCTTAAGCGGGGAAGATCCCGTTACGTTCGATGTAAGCGCTATTGACGATAAGATAGCCGGTATCAAAACCACAGGCCGGCTGCTGCTAAGCGGCGAGCGCGACATCGCCTTTGCCTACGATGACGACCTGCTGTTCCTTTATAACGAGGTGCTGCCTTTTCACCCCAACGCGGTCACCTTCCAGGCCTTGCTTGATAATGGCAAGGCGATCTCTGAAACCTATTATTCCATCGGCGGGGGCTTTGTGGTGAAGGAAGGCGGCGCGGGCCAGGCTAAAGCCGAGGTTGATCTGCCGTTCCCGATAGAACATGCTACCGACCTGCTGCACTGGTGCCTGAAAACCGGCCTTAAAATATCCGAGGTGGTGATGGAGAACGAATTGGCCTGGCGCAGCGAACAGGATACGCGCGACGGCATCCTCAACATTTTCCGCGTGATGAAAGAGTGCATGTACCGCGGCTGCCACACCACGGGCTATCTGCCCGGAGGATTGCACGTGGCGCGGCGGGCAGCCAGCCTGAACCGCCGTTTGCTGGGTGACAAACCTTACACCAATTATGATGAATGGGTAGAGGCCATACGACAGACGGGCTTTGGTTTTAAAAATATTTTAGACTGGGTGAGCTGCTTCGCGCTGGCCGTGAACGAGGAGAACGCTTCCTTCGGCAGGGTGGTGACGGCGCCAACGAACGGCGCGGCGGGAGTGGTGCCGGCGGTGCTGCAATACTTCATCGCGTTTTGCGATGGCTTCAGCGACGACAAGATCATCCGCTTCCTGTGTGTGGCGTCCGAGGTGGGCAGCATATTTAAAAAGGGAGCAACATTGAGCGCGGCAATGGGCGGCTGCCAGGCAGAGATCGGCGTATCGTCGGCAATGGCGGCGGCGGCGCTGACCGAAAGTCTCGGCGGATCGCAGCGGCAGGTGCTGATGGCGGCTGAAATCGCCATGGAACATCACCTGGGCATGACCTGCGACCCCATCGGCGGATTGGTGCAGGTGCCTTGTATCGAGCGCAACACGATGGGCGCTATCAAGGCCATCACCGCCTCGCAGCTGGCCCTGCAAACCAACCCCGACAACGCCAAAGTAAGCCTCGACGCCGTAGTAAAAACCATGTGGCAAACCGCGCTGGACATGAACTCGAAGTACAAGGAAACCTCGGACGGGGGGTTGGCGATCAATATTCCGATCAGTTTACCGGAATGCTGATAGAAGCAGAAAGCTGAAGGCAGAAAGCATAAAGCATAAAGCAGAAAGCTTTGGTCTTTCAGCTTTTTGCTTTCTGCTGCCTACTTGGACTTAACTTTATTTCACTTCCTGGTTGAAAATGCCTATCTGCTGCCCTTGCTGAACATTTATCGAACTAAAGCGCCCCTTTTCGAATAGTAAGATCACGAGCGACCCGCCATAAGCGAAGTGCCCTAGCCTTTCGCCTTTGGTTATCGTCATAGGTTTTTCGGAAGAAATGTTTTTTACCCGGTCCTCAAAAACGACAGAACCAATGGTCTCCAGCCCGACAGGGATCATGGCAACATAGCCGTATCGATTGGTGTGAAAGATAAAATACCCATGCTTATAATTTTCGAATACGCTGAAGTCGCCATTATCGGTCATGAAGAAATCCATTAGCTGGCTGCCGAAAAGCACATTGCCCACATCTTCCCTTGATTCTACCAGCTCGCCGGAAACAGGCGAATGATAGTGATGGTAATTTCTTGGCAGCAGGATGACCGATAAGGCGGTGCCGTCAATGAAATGATCTGTAAATTTAGAATTCCCCAGGAGTTGGTTGAGATTCAGCCGCATTCGTCCCTTTATCGGCAAAGCGTCGCCGGGTTTCAGATCGACATTCATTTGGCTTATCATACCATCAACCGGGGAAACAATGACAGCGTCGTCATCTGGCCGCGCCACGGGCCTTGTGCCAGGTTTTAATTTTCTTGTAAAGAACTGGTTGAACGACTGATACCCATTTGCGGGGACTGTATATTCTTCGTTATGCAGGCTGCTGTCCGCAAGCCAATGATGAATGTTGCCCGTTGACTGCCGGCTGTCCATAAACCTGCCTTGTTCTTTTACAAAATAAAATGTCCAGCTTAGCCCTGGTTCCTGGTTTACAAACCGCAGCCCGTATGGGTTGTGGTAGTAGAGCAGCGAAAACCGCGTGATATCATCGAGCGAGTTTGATGCGGTAGGAAGTGTATAAAACCAACGGTTTAGAAAAATATATAGGTCGTTTATGTTTTTGCCCTTCCAGTAATTCTGCGAACCGTCCGGGAGCGGCTGAACATTGAGAAACATGGAATCGATAAGGCCTCTGAATTTCACGTCGCCTGAATACATTGATCTTAGTTTGATGACCGGCGGGCAATCTGCCTGCTGTGCCGGAGCAGTTTGACAGAACCCGCAAAACAGGATAATCGCAGGCGCGGCAATTTTCCTTGCAAATCGCCCGAAGGTTATGGATAAAGTCTTCATTAGCAAAACGATGTCTGTATTAAAGATACGACATCCCGGGCAATAAAAGACAACTGTTTTTTCTCTGCTTCCCTGCGGAGCTCCATTTAATGCATGTTGCGCGGCTGCCGGCAAGCGGAATAACCTTTTATTAGTTAGGGAAGGAAGAATGTCACTTCGATTTTAACCAATCCGAATACTTGGTCTCCTCCGGCACATCAGTCGGGCTTTCGAAATGGAGGTTATAACCATCAGGATCCCTGAGCGAAACGTCCCAAAGACCGTTCCCCACGAAGGGTTCGTTCACATCGATACCTTTTGCTTTGAATTCGTGGTAAAGCACCAATGAATCTTTGCACTGGAACCATAGCGATACGCCGGCGCCGGGCCTGTCGCCCATCAGGTAAGGCTTTGCTTCCGTTATCCTTGCTTCCTGCAGCATCAGCGGACCGCCCTCCCGCTGCAGCCAGCACCATTCAATCGTGCCGCGGGGCGTCCAGGTGTTCAATATTTTGAAGCCAAGGCCGTCGGTATAAAATTTCAGCGAGGTGTCCATATTGGATACCATCAGCAGGTTGGCGCAATATTGGATGTTGGGCTCCATGGGGATCTTCTGTTTGCAGTTATAAGTTTGCAGTTTGCAGTGGGTTTTCGGCCTTATTCGTGCCAACTGTCCACTGCCAACTCGTTTCTCGTTCATATTTTGCCAATTGTCCACTGTCCACTGCCAACTCGTTTCTCGTTCTTATTCTGCCAACTGTCCACTGCCAACCGCCAACTTGTTTCTCGTTTATATTCTGCCC
The DNA here is from genome assembly GCA_018266935.1 of Bacteroidota bacterium. Lineage (GTDB taxonomy): Bacteria > Bacteroidota > Bacteroidia > Sphingobacteriales > Sphingobacteriaceae > Mucilaginibacter. The sequence continues at coordinate 5,042 of JAFDZL010000524.1, forward strand.
ACTGCCCACTGCCAACTGGCAACTAACGTTACTTCGATCCCTGTGGTTTAGCTTTTGCAGCTATTTGTTCGATGGCGCTAACCAGCAGATCGAGATCCTTCGGCCGGGTATAAACATGCGGCGTTACCCGCACGCAGCTGATGTTTTCCCACACTATGCCGACGGTATGTATCTTATGTTTGCTGAACAGTTCGCTGTCGAGTTCGCCGGGTGTCATGCCGTCAATGCTGACGCCGCAGATGGCGCAGGAATACTCCGATTTGAGCGAAGTATGCAGCCGCACTTTGGGAATGTCTTTTACCTTGCTTGCCCAGTAGTTTTTAAGGTAGCGGATGCGCTCTTCCTTGCGTTTGGGGCCTATGCCCTCGTGGAAGTTGATGGCCTCGCCGATGCCCTGCTCGATGGGGAAGCTGCGCGTGCCCAGGTCCTCAAACTTGCGGATGTCCGGGTCGTTGGGTTTGTCGCCGCATACCATGGGCCACACTTTAGGTATCAGTTCGCGGCGCATCCACAGCATGCCGCTGCCGATGGGCGCCGACAGGAATTTGTGCAGGCTGGTGCCGAAGTAGTCGCAATGCAGGTCGGGGATTTTGAAGTCCATCAGGCCGAAGCTGTGCGCGCCGTCGCACAACACTTCGATGCCGCGCTCGTGGGCCATGTCGCTTATCTTTTTCACCGGCATGATCTGGCCCACCCAGTTGATCATGTGCGTTACGTGTATCAGCTTGGTTTTTGGGGTGATGGCGTCGGCATAAGCTTTTACGATCTGCTCGTCGTTCTCGATAGGAAAGTCGAAGCTCAGCTGCTTATAGACGATGCCGTCTCGTATGGCCCGCTTGTTGTAGGCCTGTATCATGTGCGGGTAATCCTGTTTGGTGCCGATCACCTCGTCGCCGGCTTTCAGCGGAATGCCGTAGATCATGGTGTTGAGCGCCTCGGTCGAGTTGCGGTTCACCGCGATCTCCTCGGGGTTGGCGCCTGCCAGATCGGCCAGCTTTTGGCGCAGGGGCTCGCGGCCCTCGTCCAGTATGCGCCACATAAAGTATGACGGGCCTTCGTTCGCCAGGTCGTTGTACCGCGCCACAGCCTGCTGCACCACCCTCGGCGAGGGCGATACGCCGCCGTTGTTCAGGTTAATGATCTCCGGGCTCACAGTGTAGGCCTGCTGGATGGTCATCCAAAAATCCTCGTCTTCGGCGGCCTGCGCGGGGCTCAGTCCGCTGATGCGGCCTGCTGCCCTGCTGAAATCGGTGGCGTGCACCTGGTTGAACAGGCTGGATGCTGAAAAGGCCCCGGCTAATGCGGCGGCCTGTGCGATAAACTTCCTTCGGTTGGTCATGATGAGTAAAGTTAAGTAATAGTTGATTAGGTTGATTGGGTTGGATTAAGTTGATTAAGTTTTTTTAATCCGGATATCAACTTAATCAACCACTCTCTTAATCAACTCAATCAACTGAATACAGGTCTGCGCACTGGTACAACTAAGATTTTTTTAAGTATTCTGTCCTTGCTCTTGGCTCCTGGCTCTTGATTCTTGGCTCTCTCTCCCCGCGTAATTATCACTAAAAGTGACGAAGATCACGCGTATTTCGCGCAAAATATATACCTGCCCTGATAACCATCATTTTTTCAACGAGGTACTGCGGATAGTTTTGGAATATAAAAACACGCAGACACGTATTCCAACTTTTTAGACGATCATGGAAGTAACTTATCCTGAAACCACCCGCGACCAGTTCAGTGCGTCGGTCGCGGACCACATTAATGCGATGCTGGCTTACTGGGATAAGAACCTGGTGTGCCGCTTTGCCAACGCCGCCTATATGGATTGGTATGGCAAGAGCCGAAAGCAGCTGGTAAACGAACTGACGCTGATGGACCTGCTTGGCCCGGAAATGTTCGCCAGCAACTACCCGTACATACAGCGGGCGCTGATGGGTAAACCGCAAACCTTCGAGCGCGAAATTCCCGGTCCGGATGGCAGGATGCGGCATGCGCTGGCCAACTACTTTCCCGATTTTGACGGCGAGGGCAATGTGAAAGGCTTTTTTGTCTATGTGGCGGATATTACCGCTGCCAAGGAAATGGAAGGCGCGCTCCAGCGCTCCAACAAGATCATCGCCGAACAAAACACGCGCCTGCTGAATTTCGCCAATATTTTATCGCACAATTTTAGCACTTACGCTTTCAACCTGGGTTCGGTACTCGATTTCCTTGACGAGGCTCAAACGGAAGAGGAGCGAACGGAATTGATGGGCTACCTGCGCGGTATCTCGGCCAATTTTACCGAGACCATCGGCCACCTGAAGGAAATAGTGGATGCGCAAAACAAGGGCAGGATCAAATACGAATGGCTGAACCTGCGTCACTATGCCGAAAAGGCCATAGCGCTGCTGCAAAGGCAGACCATGGAAACCAATGCGCTGATCGTGAACCACATCCCTGCCCATCTGAAGCTTTGGGCGAACCCGGCTTATGTGGACAGCATTATGCTCAACTTCCTGACCAACGCCATTAAATACCGTCATCCCGACCGTACACCATTGATCGAACTGACCACCGACCGCAAAGGCAGCGAGCTGGCGCTGAAAGTGAGCGACAACGGCCTGGGCATAGACCTGGAACGCCACGGCGCCAAACTTTTCGGCATGTACAACACTTTTCACGGCAACGCCGACGCCAAAGGGATTGGCCTGTTCATCACCCGGTACCAGGCCGAAGAAATGGGCGGCCGCGTGGAGGTTGAAAGCACGCCGGGCGAGGGTTCCATATTCAAAGTATTTTTTCTGATCCGCTCGGTGCAGGTGCCGCAGCCGGAAACCATAAACCATCAAGAATCACAATGATGAAACCATTAGTAAACGTAGCGCTGATCGTTATAGCGGTTGTAGTGCTCTATTTATTCGTTATCGGCGTGGTCGGCTGATCCGCTGCAGAAAGGCAACAGCCGGGTGCTCCCTTGTTTATTCGTCAGTTGGGTCGCTCCACAACAAGGACATACCGGCTGCTTTTTAAGTCTGAACCGGGATTCTAATAAACTTTGTCATTGCGAGGAGGAACGACGAAGCAACCTCGTAGTAATGCTTGCGGACTATGCATTGGCGATCCCGCATGTGCGGGACTTCATCCCGAAGTTTCGCGATTCGCAATGACATGGTTTGTTAATCGTACCATCCGTCGCTCAAGTCGTTCCAGCCGGGATTGCCGGTAACGACCAGGTTGATCTTTTTTTGTCTTGAACCGCCTTTTAATTGTTTTTCTCTTGCAATGGCATCATGCACCCACTGGTATTCTTCAAAATACACAAGTTTGCTGCAATGATATTTTGAGGTAAAACCTTCATAGATTTTGTGCTTATGCTGAAGCACACGGTTAAACAAATCGCTTGTCACACCTACGTATAGCGTGGTGTTTGATTTGTTGGTCATAATGTAAACACAATAGTTGTGGGTTTTCATTGATAAGGTCTTTATTTATTATTGAACAATAATAACAAAATTATAAATTTTTGTCATTGCGAGGAGGAACGACGAAGCAACCTCGTAGCTGTG
>JAFDZL010000525.1 GCA_018266935.1 Bacteroidota bacterium
ATGATCCCATTCAATAAACTCTATTTCACCGGGAACGAGGCCAAATACATTGCCGACGCGATGTCGAGGGGCAAAACCGCCGGCGATGGGCACTACACCAAACTGTGCCAGGATTTCTTCTGCGAAACGTATGGTTTCAAAAAGACCTTCCTGACCACGTCGTGCACCGATGCGCTCGAGTTATGCGCGTTGCTGATCGACCTGCGGCCCGGTGACGAGGTGATCATGCCTTCGTACACATTCGTTTCCATGTCGAACGCTTTTCTGCTGCGCGGCGCAAAACTCGTTTTCGCCGACAGCAATGAGCTGAATCCGAACATCGATGCCGGCAAAATAGAAGCATTGATCACCCCGGCCACCAAAGCCATCGTTGTGGTACACTACGCAGGCATAGCCTGCGATATGGACCAGTTAAAAGCCATTGCCGATAAACACCATATTTTCCTGATCGAAGATGCTGCCCAGGGTTTCGATAGTTATTACGACGGCAAGCCCTTGGGCAGTATCGGGCATTTGGGCGCCATGTCGTTCCACGAGACCAAAAATATTACCTGCGGCGAAGGCGGGCTGCTGATCATCAATGACGAACGCTTTATCAAAAGGGCCGAGATCATCCGGGAAAAAGGAACCAACAGGTCGGCATTCTTTCGCGGCGAAGTTGATAAATACAGCTGGGTGGATATAGGTTCGTCTTTCCTGCCATCTGAGGTACTCGCTGCTTACCTGTATGCGCAACTGGAGCAAAAGGACAATATTCAGCAAAAGCGAAAAGCGACGTGGGAGATGTACTATGAGCAACTCCGCCCGCTGGAAGAGAAAGGTATTGCCAGGCTTCCTCACCTGCCGGAATACGCGACAAACAATGCGCACATATTTTACCTGGTATGCAAGGACCTGGAAACGCGCACCGCCTTGATCAATCACATGAAGGCGAACCAGGTGCAAACGCCTTTCCACTATGTAGCCTTACACGACAGTCCGTATTACATCGATAAACACGATGGCCGCCCGCTACCCTGGGTAACCGTTTACCAGGATCATTTAGTACGGCTCCCGTTGTTTTGCGGCATTATAGAAGAGGAGATTAGCCGGGTGACCGGACTGATCCTGGAATTTTTTCAAAAACCGAAATGATCCCAGCACATGGCGGATCAGGGAAAACGTTCATTAGTAATACGGATACTTAACAGGGTTTTTATCATTCTCAGGGATTATTATATCGATCTCTCGGTGCAGGGGCGGCTGATCGGTGACAGGAGGATCGACAGCGTCGATCCGGAGTATGGCGTCCACAACTGGCACAGCACGACTTATGACGCCGTAAACGATTTCTTTTTTAAATACAAGTATGTTCAAATAAACCAGGATGACGTGATCGCGGATGTGGGTTGCGGGGACGGAAAGCTCATCAATTTTTTGTTATACAAGGGTCTCAGGAACAAAATGTTTGGTTATGAGATCAACGCCAAAGAAGGGGCGATAACAAAAAAAAGCCTCGGAAAGTACGACAATGTAACGATCATTTGCAGCGATATCTTTGACGATTTTCCGGCAAATGTTACGCTCTTCTATTTGTTCAATCCTTTTGACGAAAATTTAGTTTCGAAATTCATAACGCATATCGTCCTGACAAAAGCCAGTAAGCCGACGATCATCTACAATAACCCGGTGTCTGTTCACCTGTTCAGCCCTGAAATGTTCGATGTTACGATTATAAAAATGCATCAATATCAGCATGGGGACGGCAAAATCGCGATCATTCGTTTCAAAGAACAAGGCTCATGAAAGGCAGCACCAGGATTAGCCGGAACATTCCCGCTCCCTTTGATAACTGGAAAGAAATTTACGACAACTGCGACTATGCGACTTATTTCCAGTCTGTCGAATTTTCGATGGCCATGAAACAGGCCCAGCCGGCGATGAGAATAAACAGCCGACTGATCGAATTCAATGATCAAAAAAAGGCGATCCTTTTACTGCACCAGGAACGTTCACTTAAAGGCCTGTTAAGGTTTAATAACTCGCTGATGTTTAGCGGCTACGGGGGCTGGATATCCGGCGACGTTTTGACCGAAGCGCATACCGATCTCCTGCTGGACTATATCAGGCGATTAAATATTTATTTAAGAACGAACCCGTTCGACCGGTCAAATCCATATCAAAAGCTCAAAACCGATCCCGATTTTGCGCATATCCTGGATCTGAGGAAAGGGTATGATGAGATTTATAAGAATTACAACCGGAATCGTAAACGCGACATCGTCACAGCCCAAAATGCCGGGGTCACTTTTGCAGAAGCGAACTCACCGGAAGACTGGCAGGCGTTTTATGAGATCTATTTATCCGCGCTAAAAAAGTGGGGGACAAATGCCAGGAGCAGGCGCGAGTGGATTTTTTGGGAGAGCCTGATGAACAGTGACACCGACCATGTCAAATTATATGTCGTTAAGTACGATCTGAAAATCATCGCCGGGGTTGTTTGCCTGATGGACAAACGAAAGATCACCGAATATCACCGGGTATTCCTGGACGAGTATAAGCATGTCAGCCCTGTTACTTACCTGATCGACCAGGTTATTCAGCTATCGATCGGAAAGTTTGATTATTTCGATTTTATGTCGAGCGGAAAAATGGACAATATCATCGCGTTTAAAAACAGCTTCGGCCCCGAAATGGTGCCAAACGATACTTTTTTTAACTACACCCCGGGTTTCCGTGCGCTTCAACTGGTGCAGAAGATGGCCAGGAAATTGTTCTTTTTAAATGCCACAACAGCTAAAACCTCGTCAACTCATCAAAGCTAAACCCGCCGTTAATTTTTATCAGTCGGGCGAAAAACAGGCGTATCATATTTTATATTTTATTAAAATGAAAAATAACGCATTTATCAATTTTTTACGATTGGTAAAAAGAAAACTATATGCCGCTAAGGCCGGCGCAAGAAAATTGCTGCACATTAATTACACCAGGTTAACCATCACAGATGACCGGTATAAATTCCTGGTCCCTGATGATCTTTTTAAACATTTCCGCGAGGGTGATTATTATGAACACAACGTAGTTCACTTCCTCGATAAAATAGTTAAAAGCTACGACAAGCCTGTGATGATAGATGTCGGCGCAAGTTGCGGCTACTATAGTGTGCGGTATTCAAAACTTTGCCGGCATATTTTTTCATTTGAACCGGCTGCTGAAACATATAAATTTTTAGAAAAAAATATCAAAATAAACGCGATCGAAAACGTCACGGCGCTGAAAATAGGTCTGTCCGACTCGGATGAAGAAAAAAAGATAAATCTGTATAGCCTGAGCGCCAACAATACCATTTTTGATAAAAACATAGCCGCCGGGGGAACGCTCAAAAAAATCGGTGTGGAAACGATCAAACTGAAGCGCCTGGATGATCTGGTATCAGGCGGCGATGTGCCCGCTCCGGACATCATCAAGGTGGATATCGAAGGGGCCGAACTTTCGTTTCTGAAAGGCGCCAAAAACACGGTCATACAATACAGGCCGACCGTTCTGCTGGAATACAGCGACGTAACAACGAGAGATGCAGGATATGACAGGAAGATATTATTGAATACCCTGGATCTCATCAATTACAATATCTATGGTATCGCTGAAAATACCGAGGATTTCAGTTTGATAAAGCTTGAAGATTTCGGCAGGCATGATGTGGCCAATGTCATATTTATACCTGCTGAACGGGATTCTTATTTATAAGGCGCCGCCGTTAATGCCATCCGGCCGGGCCGTCAGAAAATATTCGTGCGCTTATTGCATTTAACAAGCGGTTTCCCAAAACCTACCGAAACTTTCATCAAAAGGTATGTGCAGAAAAGCGCCCGCTTTGCGGAGGTGGCTGTGGCATCCTTCCATTTTGAGGATGAGAATGTGGCTATGCCCGGGGTTAGCTTTTATACGCTCAACCGTGAGTACTATACCCGGAAAAATGTTGCTGGAGCAGCAAGATTCGTGTCTGAACGGCTTACCGGCAACAGGTCCTGGTATGGCGATCTTGACTATGCGATCGGCAAATTCAGGCCGGATGCCATTCACTGCCATTTCGGGAACGAGGGCATCGCCATGATGCAGTTTGAAAAAAAAATGCGTAGCCGGATACCCTTTGTCACATCATTTTATGGCTACGATATATCGTCGCTTCCGGCGACAGATCAACAATACCGCAAGGACCTGGTCAAGCTGCTCAAATACGGCAACGCCTTTTTCGCCGAGGGGCCTGAGCTAAAGAAAAAAGTATTGGCTTTCGGCTGCCCGGACGAAAAATGTTTGGTCAATCCCCTGTTGATACCGGTAGATGAATATCCGCGGAAAGAAGTTTACCGGAAACCCGGCGACCCGGTCAAATTCCTGTTCGTCGGCCGGTTTATCGAAAAGAAAGGTTTCCACATCTTTCTTGAAGCAATCGGAAGAATGCTCAGAAAGATGAGCCCCTTCATCATCGATGTTGTGGGATCGGGCCCGATGCAGGCTGATTACCAGCGCATCATTGAAAAGAACGACCTGCAGGGACTGGTCAACTGGCGCGGAATGATGAACCACGAGACTGTCATCCGGATGATGAAGCACTACGATTTTCTCGTCCACCCATCACTGACAGCGAAAGACGGGGAATCCGAAGGCGGAGCGCCTACGATCATCATTGAAGCACAGGCGGCCAGTCTGCCCGTGATCACTTCCGATCATGCCGATATACCTTATGTGATGGGCTATCATGATTTCATGGCGAAAGAAAATAACGTGGCATCGCTCGCAGAAATGATCGAAAAGATCATCAATTGCCCGAACATCCGCGATTACGCCGGCAAAGGCATCGCGAAGGTATCCGCGCAGCACAGTCTAAGTCACAGCGGCATTTATGAGCATAATTTGAAAACGATTATTACACAACGATAGTGCGGGGGATACTTACTATAGCGCAGGGCGAAAAAAGATACATCGATATGGCCAAAATGCTGGCTTTGTCATTGAAATTGAATGCCCCGGGCATACAGCGCGCCGTGGTTACCGATGCGGCAAATGAGTTTAGGGGACTCTATGATATATGCATCCCTTTTGAACCGGCCTACGGCAAAGGATTGCACCAGAAGCTTTACCTGGATAAATACACACCTTTCGAAGAGACGCTTTTCATCGATTCTGATTGCCTGGCCGTGAAGCCGCTTGGCGATACATTTAGCCTATGCGCCGAACACAATTTTGCGGTGTTTGGCGACCAGGTAACGACGGGCGAATGGTATATGGACGTGGCTGCCATGTGTAAAAGATTCGGTCTGGCGTCGATCCCCATGTTCAACGGCGGCGCTTACTATTTCAAAAGATC
>JAFDZL010000526.1 GCA_018266935.1 Bacteroidota bacterium
CTACCATGAACGAGGGCGATGTTGTTTACGCTGAACGAGGTCTGCAGCGCTGTATATTTATAAAGATTGTTCAAAACAATGTTGGCGTTAGCATCGCGTTTGATCTCATAGACAATACGGATACCTTCACGGTTCGACTCATCGCGAATAGCGGAAATACCTTCTATCTTTTTTTCCTCAACCAGTTCGGCCGTACGCTCGATCATTTGCGACTTATTGACCTGGTAAGGCACTTCAGTTACTACGATGCGTTCACGGTCGTTGTTGTAAGTTTCTATTTCGGCCCTGGCGCGCATTACCACCCTGCCCCTGCCGGTTTCCAGCGCTTCACGTGGACCATCCATGCCATAAATAATACCACCCGTCGGAAAATCTGGGCCTTTAACAAACTTCATCAGTTCGCTTACTTCTATGCTCCGGTTATCGATATAAGCCAGTGTAGCCTCAACAACCTCTGTTAAGTTGTGCGGCGCCATATTGGTCGCCATGCCCACGGCGATACCCGACGCGCCGTTCACCAGCAAATTCGGGATCTTTGCAGGAAGCACTGTTGGTTCTTCCAGCGAATCGTCAAAGTTCAGCTGGTAATCAATGGTATCCTTATTAATATCGGCCAGCATTTCTTCGGCAATCTTCTGCAGCCTTGCCTCTGTATAACGCATTGCCGCAGGCTCATCACCATCGATAGAACCGTAGTTCCCCTGCCCTTCAACGAAAGGATAACGCAGGCTCCAGTCCTGCGCCATGCGCACCATGGCGTCATAAACTGAGGAGTCGCCGTGCGGGTGATATTTACCCAATACCTCACCCACAATACGGGCCGATTTTTTATAGGGTTTGTTGTTATTTAAGCCAAGATCGAGCATGCCGAACAACACGCGCCTGTGGACGGGCTTCAAACCGTCGCGCACATCGGGCAAAGCCCTGGATACGATAACCGACATTGAATAATCAATGTAGGCTGATCGCATTTCTTCATCAATATTTATCGGGATTATTCTGTCTTCAGGAGGTAGATTGCCGTTCTCGTTTTCTTCAGCCATTTTAAAATTTAGTGTAGATTGTAGTCTAAAAATGTCGCTATAGGAATTACCCTGAAACGACCTGCGAAGTTAAGAAATTACTTCGGTTCGGGAGAGGTTTTTTATGCACATTAAAGCTAAAATGTGAGTAAAAACCGCAATAAAATTACCAGGACTAGAATAAGGTGAAAATGGCGTATTATGCACACTCCCGAGCCCGCTGGTGCTACACCATTAACTGACACTGCCGCTTAGAATTATTTGTTTACGGCAAACGGCATAGCCGGCAAAATAAAAGAAAATACCTTGCCTCGATTACCGGTTTGCCGTCTTCAACTGTTTTAGTTTTTTGAAAATACCGGCGTGTAAAAACAATATGGTGCCAGGTGCAAACGCAGGGAACCATACGAAAGGGAACATCGTCATTTCCTGCGGCCCGCGATCACCGGTTTTAGCCGCTGCTATGGTGGTAACAACGGCAAACGCCATCGCCGAAACAATATCGAGGATGCCAAAAACATTCCAGGCATAAACAGCTTTTATGCTCCAGGATTTCTTTCGCGCAACTGCCCGGGCTAGAGGAATGGCAAGCAGCGCTGTAATAATATCGCCCATACTTGCCGAAATGGCGAACCCGGCGGGAAAAACCCGGTAAAAATAAAGAATAATAAAGAATACGCCAACGAGCCTAAAAACATGTATCCGGATCAATGACTCAAGCGAGGTTGAGTAAAACAGTTTTTTATATAAACCGGTATTGCCGATGACCAAAAAGAGCACTGCGAATAAGGGAACCGTGGTAAAAAGGATAACTTTTGGTGGCAGGGTATTGGAGGATAACGCGCCGGTCAGCGCAAGAACAGATGCGTATGCAAGCCAGGTCACGAAAAAAATAAAAACCCCCGACCGGATACTTTTTGATTTTTCGATACTCATTCCTGAGCTTAATACCGCCTGTTTCGCGGCATTTGCAATTGGACCAAGAGCCACAAGGAAACTTCCTGCGAAAAGGATGGTCACCCAAAAGGGTGCATTTGAAATGTATTGTGCCATTTGATTACGATTTGATTTACGGCACAAATGAAATCTAAAAGGAACCGGATAAACTTGACATATGGCAAGAAAAGGAACGCTGACTATTTTTTGACAAAGTCCTTTCTTATGCGACTTAGCGAACTATCGGTTACGCCAAGGTAAGAGGCTATATTTTTTAATGGCGCTATTTGAAAGATTTCGGGATTTGAATTCATTAAATCGGCATAGCGCTGCTCAGCGGTTTTCTGTAATACCGAAAGCATCCGTTCTTTTAACGCCCCGTAGCTGTTGATAATATGTAAGCGGCCAAATTCACGAAATTCAGGAATAGTATGAAAGCTATCCTGCATATCCTCATAAGTAAGCCGCCAGGTTTTACAATCGGTCAACGCCCGGGTATATTCCTTTGACGGGGTCCGTGTAAAAAATGAAAAGAGGTCGGTGGCAAACGCATTCGCGGGGTAGAATGCCGTTGTGACATCGTTACCTTCCATGTCGTAAGTATAAGCCCGCACAAGTCCGTCTTCAATAAAATATGACGCGTTGCAAACCGATCCAGCTTTTAATATGAATTCTTTTTTTGAAATGTTTTTCGCCTGGTATTTCTCAGCCAGTTGTTAGGCTTTGCCGTCACTTACGGGGAATATATTTTGGATGTACTGAACTAAGCTGTCTTTGTTCATTTTACCTTTTTCCAATACTCTTCCACTACCATCCCGGTGGGCAAAGTGCCTTTGAGGATCAGCGAGTCGTTTCGCACTGCAAACAGGTAGCGGACGGGTATATTTTTGAGTTTGGTGGGCTGGCTGCTATAGGTTTGGATTTCGATGCAGGTATCGCCTTTGAGCGTATAATCGCCTGCTTCATACCGCTCGGGCTTGTAGCCTTTTTCTAATGCGTAAGCGTTGAAATGCATGTCGTCGTACGTCCGGTGCAGAGCGTATTCCGTCGGCGGGTTATCTTTCTTCCCGTTATAAAGGCCGCCCATATATTCCCAGGTTCCTTTTAGTTTGTTTTCCCACGAAAACGCGGCGAAAATTGTAATCAACGCTATTGCCCCTAAGACCTTTTTCATCAAACCCAATTTATCCCTTTTTTTAATAAAGATAAGGTTTTTTCTTCCCCGCTGCCTGGTTCAGGATGATAGTTGTAAACCCATTTAGCTGTCGGGGGCAGGCTCATCAGTATAGACTCGATACGGCCATTGGTTTCCAGCCCGAATTTGGTTCCTGCGTCATAAACAAGGTTGAACTCGGCGTAACGGCTTCTGCGCTGGTACTGCCATTGCTGCTGCGCTTCGGTAAAATGCTTACCCCTGTTCTGGTTTACCAGTTCGGTATAAACAGGTGCGAATGTCCTGCCGACAGATTTCGAAAATTCGAATATTTGATCCCAGTTAATATTTTCGTCAGCCACTAACCTGTCATAAAATATACCGCCTATGCCGCGTGTCTCATTCCGGTGTTTGATGAAGAAATAATCGTCCGCCCAGGTTTTAAACCGGTTATAAAAATCGGGATGATATTGGTCGCAAACAGATTTTAGACTTTGATGAAAAAACCTGGCATCTTCGTCAATGATATAATGCGGCGTCAGGTCGATCCCACCGCCGAACCATTTCACATCCGAACCGGGCATCTCAAAATAGCGGATATTCATGTGGATGATAGGCACCATCGGGTGATTGGGATGGATCACGATGGACACGCCTGTCGCGAAAAACTCATCCTGCTCCACATTGAGCGCTTTTTTCATCGCAGCGGGCAACTGCCCATAGACCGCCGAAAAGTTGACACCTCCCCTTTCGATAACATTACCGTTTTGTAATATACGGGTACGACCGCCACCGCCGCCTTCGCGTTCCCAAAGCTCTTCCTCAAATTTGCCTCTACCGTCGCATTGTTCCAGCGCACGGCATATTTCGTCCTGGATAGTTTGATAATCCGCAGCAACCTGCTCCTTAGTGATCATGGCGCGAATTTAGTTGGATTAAGTTAGATTGGATTGATTAAGTTGAATAAGTTAGATCAGGTTGACCGTTTCAAAACCCGATCAACTGCTATAACGGCTCTACGTAATCCAGGTCCTTATGAAAGCTTTCCTTTAGCTGGCTTACCGCAAATAACGCAATAACGCTCAAGATCGCCATCATAATATACCCGCTGGTGATCATGCCATATTTTGTGGAAAAAGCGCTAAACGCGGTACTGATAGGTATCAACGACGCCCTGATGAAATTAGGTACAGTAGTGGTTACGGTAGCACGGATATTGGTGCCGAACTGCTCGGCGGGTATGGTTACAAATATAGGCCAATATCCTACGCCAAAACCCAGGAAAAGGCTCAGCCACATAAACTCTGTCGTGGTTATGCCTTTTGCGGATAAATAAAAGACGACGCTTAAAGCCGAAATCAACACAAAAACGACGACGGTAAGTCGTCGCGAGCGGGTAATTTGCGAAAGTAGCCCTGCGGCTAATCCTCCGATTGCTATGCCAATATAACTGTAA
>JAFDZL010000527.1 GCA_018266935.1 Bacteroidota bacterium
AAATACGCTGCCCTCGCCGAGGATCATCGCGGTGCGTTTCGGCTGCAGACGCACCAGCATATAACCCCACCATATCAGTTCGGATACAGCGTAAACGATGATGGCGTAGAAGATAATGAATGGTCTTTTCATCTTATAATTTGCAGTGTGCTGTTGCCGGTTTGCAGGGCTTTTATGCCAACTGCCCATCGGAAACTGCCAACTTATTTTCTGAACACTAAGTCCAGGCTGTCAAATATGGCTCGTTTTGCTTTTTCCAGATCAACCTTGGTATGCGCCGACGATACAAAGCCGACCTCGTAACCCGACGGCCCGAGATATACGCCCCGGTTCAATAATTCGCGGTGCATGATCTTGAATTTTTCCATGCTTGCCGGGTCGATCTCGTCAGCGCGGCTTACGGTCTCTTTGTCGGTAAAGGCGAACCAGAATATCGAACCGATATGGAACACTTTGAATTTGTAATTCCGTGCAGCGGCAAATCGTTGTATCGATTCGGCAAATTCTTCCGCTTTATTGTTCAGGTCGCGGTAAAAACCCATGCGCAAAAGCTCATTCAATTGGGCGATACCCGCCGCCATAGCTACAGGGTTACCGGAAAGCGTGCCCGCCTGGTAAACCGGTCCATCGGGCGATATGCTGCCCATGATCTCCGCCGAGGCGCCATAGCAGCCTACCGGCATGCCTCCGCCGATGATCTTGCCATAGGTGATGATATCAGGCTGAATATCATAGTAACCGGCTGCGCCCTCAAAGCCCACGCGGAAGCCGGAGATCACTTCATCGAATATTAGTAAGGTGCCGTTTTGGGTACAGATATCGCGCAGGAATTGTAAATACTCCTTCGTTTGCAGCAATAAGCCGTTATTTGCGGGCACCGGTTCGATGATCACCGCCGCAATGTTACCTTTGAACTTTTCAAAAGCTTTTTCCAACGCCTCGCGGTCATTCAGTGCAACGACCACGGTTTCCTTTGCGAACGATTTAGGCACACCGGCGGACGAGGTTTCGCCAAAAGTTACGAGGCCCGAACCAGCCTTGACCAGCAGTGAATCCGAATGACCGTGATAACAGCCTTCAAATTTTAATATCTTATCGCGTTTGGTGTAACCCCTCGCCAGCCTGATGGCCGACATAACCGCTTCGGTGCCCGAGCTTACAAAACGCAGTTTTTTGATGAATTTGTTATGCTTTAAGAGCAATTCGGCCAATTCATTTTCCAAAGCCGTGGGTGCGCCGAAGGACATGCCGTTTTGCATCGCCTCGATCACCTTTTCCTTTACTTTTGGGTGATTGTGGCCCAGGATCAGCGGTCCCCACGAGCAGCAAAAATCGATGAATTGGTTGCCATCCGCGTCCCAAACGTGGCAGCCATCACCTTTGGCAATAAATAGAGGCGTCCCGTGAACTGATTTGAATGCCCGGACAGGTGAATTCACGCCGCCGGGGAAAAACGTTTTCGCCTTCTCGTACAACTCGGCAGACTTCTCCCTGCTGATATCGGGCTTGCCGGTAGTATTCACCGGCTCGTCGCCCTCATTCCCCGAAAACATCTTGTTTAATGAATCAAGCATTTTATTAAGCTAAAGGCTCAAAGCATAAAGCTTAAAGCCATTGTATTAATTTATTTTTTAACCTTTTTGCTTAGACTTTCCGCTTTAGGCTTCAAAAGCTTTCTACTTTGGTCTTTTAGCTTTCCGCTTTAGAGCCATTTATTTTCCAGCACCTCTTTGGCGTGGTAGGTCAATATCGCTGTAGCGCCCGCGCGGCGGATGCTGGTAAGCACTTCGGTTATTGCGCGCTGCTCGTTCAGCCAGCCCTTTTGTATCGCGGCCTTTACCATCGCGTATTCTCCGCTCACATTGTAAGCGGCTATAGGCAGTTCGGTATTATCTTTCAACAATTTTATCACGTCGAGGTAAGCCAACGCCGGTTTTACCATCAAAAAGTCTGCACCCTCTGCTTCATCCAGGTCAGCTTCTATCAATGCCTCCCGCTGGTTTGACGGGTTCATCTGGTACGTTTTTTTGTCACCGAATTTTGGCGCCGAATTCAACGCATCCCTGAAAGGCCCGTAAAACGCGCTGGCATATTTGGCCGTGTAAGACATGATGGAAACATTGGTAAACCCATTGTCGTCCAGCACGTCCCGGATATAGCCGACGCGGCCGTCCATCATATCGGATGGGGCGATAATATCGGCGCCGTTCTGCGCATGCGCCAGGGCCATTTTGCCCAAAACTTCCAGCGTCTCGTCGTTCAGTATCTCGCCATTCTCCACTATGCCGTCGTGACCATCGCTGCTGTAGGGATCCATTGCCACGTCGGTGATCACGCAAGCTTCAGGAAAATTTCTCTTTACCTCGCTGATGGCGCGCAGATAAAGGCTGCCTTCCCGGTAACTTTCAGTAGCGTATTTATCCTTTAATGATTCTTCGATGTTAGGAAAAAGGTCGAATGCTTTCAAACCAAGCTTAAGGCAGCTTTCCACTTCGCGCAGCAGGTTATCCACCGAATTTCGGTAAATGCCGGGCATGGACGATACTTCGCTCTTTTGGTTGTTACCGTCGATGATAAATAAAGGAAATATCAGGTTGTCGGCGCTGAGGTGCGTTTCCTGTACCATACGGCGGATCACCTCGCTTTTCCGGTTTCTTCTGGGTCTTTGCAGCATCTTTTTATTCTTTCCTGCTCATAGGAATGACAAAATTACAGAAACGCCGATAATTACCTAATTCGCAACCGTTTTATGGCGTAAAAATGATTTTTGATCGCTATAATGTGCACCCAAATACCGCTTCGGCCAGGCCGACCTCATCCGGAGAAAAAGGCAGGATATATTTCGTGCCCATCTCATCAAACTTGCGGCCCGTCGATTTGCCGATAGCGATTACTTTTTGATTGGGTTCGAGCAGGTTATCCGCAAAATAGGCCTCTACGTTCGACGGGCTGGTAAATACCAGCACATCAGCTCCGCTGCCTTCTACATCTTCTTCCAGTATGGTCTCATAAACCGGCAGGTCAACTATTTTAGTATCCGGCGACATACCCTGCTGAATGCTCCGCATTGACTCTTCGGCGCCCGGGAAAACGACTTTTTTGCCATTGGCGATCCCCGCGAAAGCAGCAGCTATTTCAGAAGTGTCGATACCGCCTCCAACATAGCCTGCAAAATACCCTTTAAGGCGCAGTGTTTCCTCTGAGCCTGCACCGATAACGCCGAATTTTACATCGGGCGGCAGTTGCGGATTCAGCTGGAAAAAATATTCGATAGCGTTCTTGCTGCTGAAAAATATCCAGTCGGCATCCGCTAAAACATGCGGCGCAAGTTTGGTAATAACCGGTACGGTGCGTATCAGCGAGCGGGCATCAATATGGATGTGGTGCTTTTCAAGCGCTTTACGGAAATAGCTGTGGTTCGAAAGCTCGCGCGTGATGAAGACGCTTTTGCGGCAGCTTACGTTTTTTATTGAACATGTCGACCACTTTCTCGGCAAGCCAGTCTGATGAGGCTGATTCTAAGAATAGCCGGTCAGGAAACTCATCGCCGTCATCGGCCTTTGATGTGAACACCTGGAACATGCCGGCGTCCTTACGGCAATAGCAACCAAGCGGTAAATGACAGCCGCCGCCGAACAGCTTCAGCACAGTACGTTCCACTTTTAATTGTTCGGCAACATCCGGGTGATGCAGCACTTGCAGGGCCTCAAAAAGCTCATGGTCGTTTTCCCTGATCTGGATGGCGAGCACGCCTTGTGCAGGCGCCGGGATGATCTCCAGCGGCGTTACTTCCTCCACGTGAAAGTCGCTAAGGTCGAGTCCCAGCCTGGATACGCCTGCTTTGGCGATCATGATGGCGTCGTATTTCTCGTCGCGCAACTTCTGGATACGCGTAGGCACATTGCCGCGCAGGTCCTTTATTTCAAAATCGGGGCGATGAGCCAGCAGTTGCGCCTTGCGGCGGTTGGATGAAGTGCCCACCGTAGCTCCGTATTTTAGAGACAGTTTTTGGTGCACATCCACACAATCTTTCAGAATAAGCATTAACTCGGATGGGTCTTCCCGCTCGGATACAGCGGCGATGATCAGTCCCGGTGGGTTCTCGGTGGGTAAGTCTTTATGGGAATGTACAGCCAGGTCTATACTGCCTGCCAAAAGTTCTTCTTCGAGCTCTTTGGTGAAAAAACCTTTGCCCTCCAATTTGTCAAAGCTCAGGTGCAGGATACGGTCCCCCTGGGTTTTAATGATCTTCAGTTCGGCGGAAATGCCGTGTTCGGCCAGCCTGTCCTTCACAAAATTCGCCTGCCATAAAGCCAGGTCGCTGCCGCGGGTACCGATGATCAGTTTTCTATCCATTTGCGGCACGAATTTCACGAATAAAATCGAATTTTTCAGAATAAACACATTAACAAAACGCGCGGCAACACCAATACCCCCTTATTTTAGGTATTAACCTGCGGATGGCCGTTGACGTTTTAATCTATAATCCAACTAGTGCCATATCATGAATAATATTTATAGAAAAAGAATGATCAGCGACCTTTTGAAAAGTATGATCGTGATGCTGATCGGTTTGCCGATGGCAACGGGTTTGCTGTACCTGCTGATGCTGGCGTTCAGCCATGCACCGGCGTTTTCAATTGATCGCTTAGCTGCCAGGACCCATGCGTCGCATATTAAAAAACATTTATAGTTCATACGGCGTACGGGACTATTTCGCGGTGATAATGACGATAGTATGCCTTGGCGCGATCGCCGCGGATATTATTTCGGTTGCGATAAAATTGATGATGCGGCATTAAACGCTATCATAACTTATTTAAGGTATGGTTTGGCTTTAGTTTATGCCGTTATTTTGATCACAATAAAGCTGACAATAGAAATGGAAGATTCAGTTAAAAAAGAGGGGAGAATAAACGACTTAGCGACAAGTTTGCTCGTAGTGTTGATTGGTTCGCCGCTGGTCGTTTTCCTGTTGTTTTTGGTGACTGTGTTTGTGAAGCAGGTGCTCCTCTTTTTTAACTAAGCTGTTGTGCCCTCACCCGTGATTTGGATATTGCAGGGTGATGCCGGTGAGGGCACTGCGGTCATGTTTGGATTCCCCGAACCTAATTAATATAACATATAATTGTCGCAAGTGTCCTCGCCGTGAAGAAGAAAAGAATTGACGGATGGTTGGTGAGGGCACGCCAGGCGACATACTTTCCCGGATAGTTACTCCTTTTAGTTCATAGTTAAGTCATACTCACCTGCTCGCGCGAGGAGGGCGGGTGGGTTATTTTGTGCTTAATTCGAGAAATTGGCGGCTTTTATGAGTTGATTAATATCTCCTTCGCCATCACCATGGGTACGCTGATGTACTTCTTTTCCATGTAGGCGATCACCTTTTCCAATACTTCGCGCGATTCTTTGTCCATCTGCTGAACTTCATCGGCGAAAACGCTGTTGAGGGCTGTATTGCGTATTTCCTTGATCTTTTCGGGAACCTCGCGCATAGCTACTTCAATGCGGCGCTGTTTGAGGATCGGCAGGAATTCGGCAATATTTTGTTCGATGATCTTTTCGGCGTGAACCTGTTCCATGCAACGCTCTTCGAGGTTCTTTTTGGCGACCTCGTTCAGCGATTGCACGCTAATGAAATGCACCGGGTATTTAGCCTGCACGTCTTTATGTGTGTCGTTCGGTACCGCCAGGTCAACAATGGTTTTCTTGTCGGTATCGCCGTTCAGCAGCGATTCATAAACTTCAGGCGTGATGATCGGTTCGACGCAGCCGGTACAGGTGATGATCACGTCGAACCCTTTTTTATACGTCTTCAGCGCTTCCAGGTCGTAAGCTTCACCGCCAAGGTCAAATGCCAGTTGACGCGCTTTGGATAAGGTGCGGTTAAAGACGGAGAAGTTGGAGAATTTATGCTTTTGGAGGTATTTGGAGAGGTTTCTGTTGGTTTCGCCTGCGCCGATGATCAGTATCCGGGCATTGGCGCATTGTTTCAGATCTTTTAGCTTTCGGTAGGCGAGGGAAACGACGGAGATAGGTTTTTTAGCGATGTTGGTGTGGGTGTAAACCTCTTTGGCGGTTTTGACCACCGTGTTCATCACCATGCGCAGGTAATCTCCGGTCAGTCCGGCCTCCCTGCAGCTTTCGTAGGCCTTTCGCATCTGCGCCAGGATCTCCTTTTCACCGACGACCAGGCTTTCCAGCGAGCACGACGTACGGAGCAGGTGGTTCAGGGCCTCGTTGTCCTCGTAAATGGAGGCTTTGCCGAGGAAAAGTCCCAGGGAGTGGGAGCATAGGCCCATATCGAACGCGCTGATAAATTTTTCGGTGAAATCCTTGTCTACTGCTGTTCCCTTGTTTACCGCCATGATAAATTCAACACGGTTGCAGGTCGCCAGGTAGAATATCTCGGGAATGTCAAAGAGTGCCTTAACCTTCTTTAGCTTTTCAGGAAGAGAGTCGTCGCAGATCACCAATTTACCCAAATCCTCTAAACCGACCTGCTTGTGTGTAAAAGCAATTACTTTAAGATATTTCAACTCTCTTCAAATTTTGACCAACAAAAGTAACAGGATTTAGCATAGTGCAATGTCAACACTATGTCAAACACATCAATTTAGAAGGTTTCTAAATTAGAGTGATTTTCGCACATTTAAATCCCGATGCAGTGTTGTACGGTTATTAGCGGGTTACAGATGCCCCGGTTCATGCCAATCGCTTTGTCCGGCATTTTCGCAAACAGCCGCTGAAATTTTGTAAAACCGACGTAAATGTCAGTTTGTAGCAACTGTTAAAAGACTTAGTAACGTAGGTTAGTTATAATTGCAACGATGTACGGAAATATGCAAAACGCGCGCAAACAAAGCGGCAAATTTCTTAATCCGATACCGACTAAAGCGGCCGGACTTGATAAATTGCTGCCCATCCTGCGTGAGTATGCCGGAAATAAAGCGGAGACTGTTCCTCAAAAAGCGGTAGGGCCTTTTAATACCGATCCGTCCGTGTATAACAAAAAGGTATCGGGCGGCTTGCGCATTACCTGGATGGGCCATTCAAGCCTGTTGATCGAGATCGATGGCAAACGTATTCTCACCGACCCCGTTTGGAGCGAGCGCGCGTCATTCCTATCATTCATGGGGCCGAAACGATTTTTCACGCCTCCTTTACCATTGGAAGACCTGCCCCCGCTGGACGCTGTTCTTATCTCGCACGACCATTATGATCACCTGGATAAGCAAACGATCAAATTTTTCGCCGGCAAGGAAATTGATTTTTACTGTTCGCTTGGCGTGAAACAGTACCTGGAAAGATGGGGCATAGATGCGACCTGCATTACAGAAATGGACTGGGGCGATAGCGTGCTTATTGGCGGTGATCTTGTTGTGACGGCTGCCCCTGCGCGGCATTTTTCGGGCCGCGGGATACTTGACCGGAATACGACTCTTTGGTCGTCATTCGTGATACACGGCCCCGCGCATAACATCTTTTACGGCGCTGATTCAGGCTGGTTTCCCGGGTTTAAAGACATCGGCGATGCCTTCGGCCCGTTCGACCTGACCATGCTTGAGATTGGGGCGTATGGTAAATACTGGCCGGATATTCATATGGGCCCCGATCACGCGGCAAACGCGCACCTGGCGCTGAGGGGGAAACTGATGATGCCTATTCATTGGGGTACATTCAATCTTTCGACCCACGACTGGTTCGAGCCTATTGAACGGCTGCAGCAATATGCAGAAGAACGGAGTATTGATTTGTTTGTACCGAAACCAGGTAAACCGACAGAGGTAAACGAAGCGTTAAATTCAGAATGGTGGGTGAAATATAAGTCCTAAGTCAGTCACAAGTCCAAAGTCTGACTTTGGACTTAAGACTTTCGACTCAAACAGGATCTATCCAGTTACCGTCTTCGCGGATGATGCCGATCAGCTCATCCAATGCATTGGCTGAACTGATGTTCTTTTTCACAGCCTCTTTACCGCGGTATAAAGTCACTTTATCAGTGCCCGATCCTACATAGCCATAATCCGCATCGGCCATTTCGCCGGGACCGTTCACAATACAGCCCATAATGCCGATCTTCAGCCCTTTCAGGTGACTGGTGCGGCTGCGGATCATTTGTGTGGTTACCATCAGGTCGAATAAGGTGCGCCCACAGCTCGGGCAGGAGATATATTCCGTCTTAGAAATCCTGGAACGAGTCGCCTGTAAAATACCAAAGGCGGTTGAAGTGATCGCTTTGGTCTCAACACCCGGCGCATCGATCCAGATGCCGTCGCCAAAGCCATCGACTAATAACCCACCGAGGTCAGTTGATGCGTATAGTTGTAAGTCCTGAGTCCTGAGTTCTGAGTCTTGAGTGCGGAATTCGTATGACCTTTTGATGATAACGGGAATATCGAGGCCCAACTCTTCCATCTTGAAGAAGAATTGGCGTTGATCGGCCATGCCATGATTCTCGCCGGTTTCAAGTATAAAAACAAGGCTTTTATCCATCGGCAGCATGCCGAAGGCATCCGATTCCACATCGGCATTGGTTACGCGAACGAGATTCAGCGCCGATGTGCGGTCTCCTGCTTCAATATATTCCCGCAAGGTAAATACAGGGTGACAAAGGGTTTTATCGGCCAGTTTTTGCCAGGTGGAATAGTTATAGAGTTGCTTTAAATTGCCGGGGAACGTAAATGAAGGCAGTTGATCAGCCAAATAGACAAAATCAACCGACTGCTCGCCCATAGAGTACTTATCCAGCAAAGGCGAATAGATATAACCTGCATCGTTTAGTATAGCCGGGTCCTTTAGATTAGCATGTGACAAATCAACCACCACACGCGGCACCATGTGTCCGCCGATGAAGGCATTGGCCTCGTAAGTTTCGCGTTTTTTGTAGGCGTAGGGATTATGGGCTGAAAGCTGAAGGCTGAAAGCTGAAAGCTTGTCATTATCATTTGCTTTCTGCTTTTCGCTTTCTGCTTTCCGCTTAACGTAGCGCTGGACCAGAGCGATAGCCACCGGCGCTTCGGCTTCGGGTTCTTCGGTGAGTGACACGCGGACGGTATCGCCCAAGCCGTCTTCGAGCAAGGTACCTATACCCACGGCCGATTTGATGCGCCCGTCTTCGCCGTCGCCGGCTTCGGTAACGCCGAGGTGTAGCGGGTAGTTCATGCCTTCGGCTACCATCGTTTCCACCAACAGGCGATAAGCCTGTACCATCACCTGCGGGTTGCTCGATTTCATGCTGATCACCAGCTCGTAATAATTCAGCATCTCGCAGATACGCATAAATTCCATCGCCGACTCGACCATGCCCTGCGGTGTATCCCCATAGCGGCTCATGATGCGGTCACTCAACGAACCGTGGTTGGTGCCGATACGCATGGCTGTCCCATATTCCTTGCACACTTTTACTAAAGGCGAAAATTTTTGGTAAATGCGTTCCAGTTCGGCCTTGTATTCAGCCTCGGTGTAATCGATCTGGTCGAAGCGCTTTTTATCGGCGTAATTGCCGGGGTTCACGCGTACTTTTTCGACGATACGCGCCGCGACTTCGGCGGCATTTGGTGTGAAGTGAATATCGGCTACCAAGGGTGTGGTGTAGCCCCGCGCCCGCAGTTGTTTTTTGATCTCGGCCAGGTTCTGCGCTTCTTTGATGCTTGGCGCGGTAATACGTACGTACTCGCAGCCGGCGTTGATCATGCGGATCGATTGCTCCACCGTACCGATGGTATCCATCGTATCGGTGGTGGTCATACTTTGAATGCGGATGGGATTGCTGCCGCCCATCGGAACATCGCCGATGTGCACCTCGCGTGTCACGAAGCGCGAGTATTCGGTAAGCGAATTACAATAACGGCCGGGCAGCACTTTTATCGCATCAGCATTCATGCTGCAAATTTACGATATGTTGTTGGAAGGTTGAAATGTTGGAAAATTGAAAGGTTTGTTAAATTGCTGTTATGCGATTGCGATCAAACCAAAGGAGCAATCGGTTTTATTGGCTCCTGCCGTTTTGCCCTTTCCCAATTTTCTATCAATTCGTCCTGATGTAAAGCTGCCCATTCGATCACAAGGCCTAAAACTCTTGGAGGTAAGCCACCCCACAACAATTCCAGCTTATTGATGTCGATCAGTCCTTCATATTCTGCATAAACCGCATGAAAATGAGGCGGGTTGTGATCACGGTAGAACATTCGGATGATTATGCCTAAGAATGTACTAATTTGAGGCATGCGAGAGATGATGGCTAAGTATATCTTCAGGCTTTTTACCCGAAAGTTCAGCATAAATAGTTAATGCATCTATTTCGAGTTCATCGCTCCAGGCAATTGAATACCCGTTAGTATAAACCTTATTGAAAAGATGTTCGTCTTTCAACGCGGAGAAAATGCCGTGAGTCACGAACTCTTTCAGACTTATAATTCCTGAAACGCCGTCATCAAAGGCGACGTCAACTTTATATCCTTTTACCGGGCGAACACTCGTAACTTTCATAATTAATGCTAAGATACGAAAATATGATTTGTTATATTGCCTGCCGGAACAGGAATAATACGATCATGAAAAGGCTGATTTATTTGATTTGCGTGCTTAGTACGGCACTTTTGTTTGCGGAAACCGCCCACGCCCAGGTTTCCTCTTTGAACCCCTCAGCATCGGCTTCCGGCCCATGGACGCAAGATCAATTGCTTGCCCCTGCAACGCTTAGCACGCAGCTAAAGGCCAATAAACCGCATGCATTGATCCTGAACATCGGCAAGGTAGAGGACATCAAAGACGCAAAGCACATCGGTGCGGCTAACCAGAAGGAAAACCTCGAAAAGCTGACCAAAGAAGTATCGCCGCTGCCGCGGAATACCGAATTGATCATTTATTGTGGTTGCTGCCCGCTGGCCACTAAATGCCCGAATGTGAAACCCGCATTTCTTGAACTCAAGCGGCTGGGCTTCACGAATATTAAAGTTTTGAACCTGGTAACCAATCTGGAGACCAATTGGATTAAGGAGGGGTATCCTCTCGCAGGAAAATAAATTAAAGATTAAATATCGCTTTCAACAATACGATCCTACCGGGCAGCGCGTACGAATTCGAGATCAGCGTGTTGGCCGTCAGGTAAAGTGCGTTATAGGTTTTCACATTCAGGAAATTTACAGCGCTCAGCTCAAAATCGGTTTTCCATTTTTTGACCTTAAATCTTGCTGACGCATCCGCGAAAAAGTATTTCAGATCAGGATTGTCCTGCTGGCGGGTAAAGTAATGCTCGCCGGATAACTTAAACTGCAAGTCATCCGTAGGATTATAAAACACCGAGGCCTGCTGCTGTAATTGGTCGATATGGAAGGCCGATGCCTCCACGGTTGAGTGACTGGCAGTCTGAATACCTGTAGCTTTGTAGCTGAAATTGACCTGGTCACTAACCTTGGTCTCCGCGCCGAACGACAATGTTTCAGTAGTTGTATTAAAAGGCAGCAGCACATTATTTTGTATCTGCACGGAACGGTTGCTTTGCCACTGGATGCCACCGCTGAAGGTGGTGCGCAACGCAAATGAGTATTTGCTGGCCGAAGCGCTTAGCATCCATGAGTCGATGCTGTTGGCAAAAGGCAGCATCACGCGTTCCTGCACATTATTGGTAATGACGCTTGATGCGATATTATTGGCGCTGGTATGGCTGTAAAAGGCATTTACGCTGAAGAAGAATAACGTAAGCGCCTTGCGATAATTGAACCCTGCCCCGGCCTGCTGGCTTTGCTGAAGGGTCAGATCGGCACTATTGGCATATAAGCTGCGATAATTGGTCAGGATATCTCCCTGGTAAATATCTTCGATAGTGCCGACCTGGTTCCGGTAACCGCACATCAGGTTCAGGTAATTTTCCAGGCCGACCTGGTATTTCATCCTGAATTGCGGGTTAAAATACAGGCGGGTTAAATTTTTGTTCAATGCGTATGTGGTATCCGAATAATTGAGCTGCTGGAAGATGAGCGGCATGGTAAGATTGGCTTTGAGTTTATCGCCGGGTATGTCGTAAGCCAGCTCGGCGTATGCCTTCTTCTTCATCCAGTTGAGGTGGTTGACCGCACTATCCGATTCCAGGTTAACACTATTGTTGTTCTGTATGATATTGAGGTTCGATGCCAGGCTTTGCGATTGTACGCTGAAACCGGCCCTGAAACTTTGCGTAACGACATTTCCCGGTATCTTGAATGAAAGGTAGTTGTTGGTGTACCAGGTTGGCACATTCACGTTCTGTACCAATTGCGAATAAGGTACGCCATGGTTGAACAACGAGTCGTTGAAATTGGGTTGAATAACCCGGTTCTCAGGTTCAGTTGTATGGCTGAAATAAGAATAAGCCTGGATGACATTATTGGATTTGAGGGCCTTGATCAGGCTGAATTCGTTAGAAAAACTGAAAGCATTGTCCTTAAAATTCTGCCCGACCATATTTCCGTTGGTGTTGAGCGCCGAGGTCCAGGCCGAGCGGTTTGCATCCATTAATAATGCATCGTTCAGGTAATATTTGTCCCTGTTCACGTTCGTGGTAAATTCAGCATGAAATATATCCGGCGTGTACCGGTTACGCTGGGTTTCTGTATAATGCACGGTATCGCCGGGGAGAAAGATATTAGTTCGCTGGCTGTAATCCTGCTTTTGGCTGTCGTGCAGGTAATACGCATTTACCTTCAGGTGAACCCCGTTTTTCAGGTTCACCATGTTGTTCAGGTTTATAATAGCGCCCTGGTCAAACAGGTAGCGGCTTTCGGCCAATGCCGGCGAGTTGACCGACCCCAGCGACAATACCGTCGCCGGTACGGTATTGTCAATGCGCTGCATGTAGTCGTTGTAATTATGCGATAAAACGTCCTGCGTCAGGTCATAGCCCGTGTTGTTGGCGTTCAGGTAGTTAATGGCCTTGTATTTGTCCTTGAACATCATGGCGTTCAGTTCCGCATCATAGTTGCCGGGTAAGCCGGCACCGACGCTTTCCTGGCCCACCAGCTGCAGTTTTGCGCCCTTTTTGATTTGCAGGTTCAGCGCCACATCGTCACTCATTACTTTATTCTGCAATGCTTTAACAGGCTGGTCGTTCTGGATCACCTGCACATTGCTAACCACGCTCTGCGGAATAGTATTGGTGGCGATGTTGTATTTATCGTCCAACAGGTTATCGCCGCCGATATACACCGTACTGATCGGCTTGTTGTTATAACTTATCGTCCCGTCGGAAGCTACGGTTATGCCCGGCAACTTCTTGATTACCTCGCCTATGGTTCTGTCCTGCGGATTGGCGAACTCGGAGACTTTGTACGTCAGGGTATCACCATTCACGCGCAATACCGGCC
The DNA here is from genome assembly GCA_018266935.1 of Bacteroidota bacterium. Lineage (GTDB taxonomy): Bacteria > Bacteroidota > Bacteroidia > Sphingobacteriales > Sphingobacteriaceae > Mucilaginibacter. The sequence continues at coordinate 13,344 of JAFDZL010000527.1, forward strand.
GGCTGCTTTTGATCACTACCGCTTGCAGTTGGTTGACCGATGCCTGCAGTACAAAATCGACAGGCGCCGCGCCGCTGATGTTTTTTAACTGGCTTTTATAGCCTATGCTGCGTACCTCTACAGCAAGGCTATCCGTAT
>JAFDZL010000528.1 GCA_018266935.1 Bacteroidota bacterium
ACCATCCTGTCACTGGCAACCTGGATCATTGATGAAGATACCGTAAACAGCATTGCGGCAATGCCTGTAACCAACCGTATCGGACGGGTCCGGGAGTTGGCTGAGCAGCTGCGCTGGCCACGTTATATTTCCATTAACGAACACGATCACCAGCTGGTGTTTGATTGGCACGATCCCGATCATGTTGATCAACTCTCGCTGCAATTTAAAGCAGATCATAAAATGGTGATCAAGGAGTTTTTGCCGGATGAAAGCGATAGCCTGGTCAGGGATGGCAACGGGCAAGCCTATGTGAACCAATTTGTGGCTACTGTCTATCACCAGCAGGAAATTTACGGCACACTACCTGCGACTGACCGGCCTGTCGCTATGCAAAGAATATTTGTTCCGGGTAGCGAATGGCTGTACTACAAATTATACCTTCATGAAGCAACCAGTAACAAAATCCTTGTGGCGCATATCCAGCAATGTATCCGGCGGCTACGGGTGCAGGGGCTGGTTAAAAAATGGTTCTTTGTCCGTTACTGCGATCCCGGCTATCACCTGCGCATCCGGCTGCTCCTGCATCCCAAACACATCGGCTATGCGCTGGTCCGTTTTGAGAAGATCCTGCAGCAACTGGCATATGCCGGCATCATCCAGCAATACCAGGTGGACACATACGAGCGGGAGATCGAACGATATGGCGCCGAAGCGATGGTCGCCTGCGAGGACTTTTTTTGCCAAAGCACTACTTTGATCCTTGCATGGATGAGCAAAATAACCGCAGATGATTCGGAATATAACTACTACTACATCGCATTGTTGAGCATCCGGATGATGCTTGACGTATTTAGCTTGTCGGAGCCCGAGGCGATACACCTGTTCCGGCAACTGTATGAAGGCATGGCGGCAGAGCGCATGAAAAGCAAGGACCATAACAGCGCCATGAAACAGCAGTTCCGGGAGGCCAATGCAGCGCTCACGGGATTAGCGCAATTGCAGGAACAAACGTTAATGGCGCTGAAGAAGCCGTTGAAACAATTTAGGGAATCCCTTTCAAAAATCGCTGCCATCATCGAACCCTGGCCGTGCGAGAAAAGAACGCAACTATTGACCGACCTCTTGCATATGCACCTGAACCGCCTGCTGGTGTCCAATAGCAGGAGCCAGGAAATGGCCTTGTATTATTATTGCTACCGGTTGCTGGAGTCCGAGCAGGCAAGAAAAAGATCAGGGCAGGCGGTTACTCCGGATCAGGAAGTCATTGATACGCTCTAAAAAATCTTTTTTATAGGTAGAACCAAGTTGGATCGCGGCCTCATTGTTCAAATGCACCATGCCGCCTTCCACAGAGCTTACCTTATCGAGGTTGATGATATAAGATTTGTGGATACGCATGAACATTGTTTTCGGCAGTATGTCTTCCATCTCCTTTAATGACAGATACGTTAGGTGACCACCATCGTCGAGCATGATCCGTAAATAATTCTGCGCCCCTTCAATGAAGAAGATATTTTCAAACAATACCTTGATCAGCTTACCCTTGGTTTCACTTTGAATAAATATGAAGGTCCGTTCGCCCGTGTTAGGGGCATCGGCAACCAGCTTCTGTACTTTTTGGATCGCTTTCAGGAAGCGCGGGTATTCGAACGGTTTCAGCAAGTAATCGATAACGTCGGTATCGAATGCCTTCAATGCGAACTGCTCATGGGCAGTAGTAAAGATCACATGCGTGTCGCGCTGTATCAGCGCAGCCAGTTCGAGGCCGGATAGTTGCGGCATCTCAATATCGAGGAAACAAACATCAGCTTTTATCGATCCGCTGGTAATCTTTTCCAAAGCCTCAAGGGGATTAGTGTCCGAACCCACCAACTCCAGTCCCGGTGTCTTGTTGATGTGCTTGGTCAGCAATGAAATCGCGTGATCCTCGTTGTCAACGATATAGCAGCGCAAACTCATAGGTTAAGTTTTAGGTCAAGTATAAAAGTACTGCCATTGTCGTGCTGCTCCAAAACAAAATTGTTATTGTAGTACTTTTTTAATCTCGCCTTTGCGTTATCTATCCCGATATGCTCACTGGCAAATACCCTGCGGTTCGCCCGGAGGTTTTCAGTGCGCAGATGCAGTCCGTTGTCATTCGCATTCAGCGAGATCTTCGCGGGGGCGTCGAACAGGTTACCGTGCTTAAAAACGTTCTCTACAAACGTCAGCAGCAACATAGGCGGTATGCGTTTTTTCATGGCAAAGCATTCTTCCCCGATCTGGTTAATCACAGCTATCCGTTCGCCTGATATAACCTGGTTGATCCTGATGAGCCGGTCGATCTGTTCTACTTCTTTGTATAATTCGACAAGGCCGTCTTCCTGTGGCGCCATCATGGCGTACCGCATGGAATGGGCCAGCATCATTAAGCTATCCGCTGCGCGGGGAGAAATATCGACCAGGTCATTGTAAATGAAATTGATGACGTTATATAACCAGTGCGGATTAATCTGAGCACGCAGGTGCGCATTTTCCAGGGCTGCTTCGCGCCGCTCGGCCTCCAGCTTGAGCTTCAGGTTACGGATGCTCCGCAGCGCGAAGTAATAGCCGGTGCTGAGGCTCAGGAAGTAGATGCCCCGCCAAAGGCTGCGCACATGGTCGGCTGGATATATGGCGACAACCAGGTGTCTGTTCGCGACGGAGTTGACGAAGATGTCCATGCCAATGCTCAGCAGGTCATAGACACCTAACTCCAGGATCAGCACGGCGGCGAACAATGCGACGGACTGCTTGCGCCCCGCCCATTGGCTGGCCACATGCGCATTAAAATAAAAGAGGCCGATGTTCAGAACGTAGAAACAGGCAAAATCAAATACGGTTGCTTTGCTGCCGAGCCGGATCGCAATACTGACTTCGTAAGAGATGAAGCAAATCCAGACGCTCACGTGCAACAGGATAGTTTTCAAACGGGACGGATGCATATGAAAAAATTCAGAACGGAAATACTGTAATATACTGAATAAACCTCTGTAAATAGCGCATCGCGCTGTTCATGTAATATTCATTCCCGGAATAAAATCGCTGTTTAATTTCAATCCCAACCAAACATTTTAGTTTATGAAAGCAGCAAAAAATCCGCAGCAATTCAGCAGCCGGCGCATTTTCAGATTTGGCAAAACCGCCAACTGGGGGTTGAATACGACCGACCCTACGACGATTACCATCAACACCAATACGGGGACCACGGCTACGACTGTCACCTACATCGGCAGTGCGCCGAAAGCCAACCGGTAAACCCTACAGGGTATCATCCTCAAAGAGCGCAAATTTATGACCAAACGTTTGTACGATAAGGACATAAAAAGGCTGGAGCTGATCCAACAGTATATCACCGCCAACCTGGACAAGGATTTGAGGATTGATACCCTTGCTCAATTAATCAATGTGGGTGCTTCTACGCTAAGGACGCATTTCAGCATACATTACAAACAGCCAATCCATCAGTATATACGGATCTGCCGGCTTAACCGGGCGAGGGAACTGCTATTGCAGAACCACTTGACTGTCGCAGAAATTGCAGCGACAGTCGGCTTTAAAGAAAGGACATCCTTTACCAGGGTCTTTACCCGGTACATTGGCTGCTCACCCATTCAGTTCAAATCATTGGCAGCGATATAAGCTCAAATTTTAACAGAATCAAGCATTTTGACCACAAAGTCAAGCGTTTTGAACTCCCTACCATGCTGCAACACACGCTATTTTTACATCGGATAAGAGACAATGCAGCCGCACCATAGTTAGATCGCGAGGCACAAGCTGAAGTATTAAACTGCCTTAACTATGTCCAGAAAACTAATTGTAGACTTCATCACCGGCTTGCTGATATTATTATTCTCGTATGCAGCTGTCAGTAAATTGCTGACGTACCGGCTTTTTATCTTTCAGTTGTCGAAATCCCCCTTCACCAGTTCGCAGGCTCATTTAATATCCTGGCTGGTCCCATCAGCCGAATTGCTCATCGTGATGCTGCTAGTCGTAAAGAGAACACGCACTATCGGTTTGTATGGTGCGCTCTTTTTAATGGCTTTGTTCACGGCTTACATATATGCGCTGCTGCATTTTAGTTACTATGTCCCATGCTCCTGCGGGGGAGTAATTGCCCGTCTTTCCTGGAATCAGCACCTGGTCTTTAACTTACTATTTACTTCAATCGCTCTTGTCGGTGCACTGCTTGATGTTCGAACTACGGGAAAGCCAACATAAACTAATGCAAATGATAGAAAATTTTCGCGAAAAGAGGGAATGAAGCTGAACACCCTTAGAAAAAAGTAAGCACATATAAAGGTTAAAGGTTTTTATTGCTTTTTGATAACAAAAGCATCCATCATGACTAAAATCAGACTCGGCTTATTAGCCATTGCCCTGCTTGGCACCGCAGCTGCATTTGCAGGAAAATCCGGTGACACCTTCTCTTATGAAGATGCGAACGGCAATCCGATCACCCTTCAGCAATACAACAATTGTCTCGGTTCGACCACACTATGCGGCCAAAAAATCGACGACCAAACCCAACAGGTTGTAGAAACCAGAGACAAGAATTAACTGTTGCCCCTCCAATAGCGGCTGATATCAGCCGCTATTCCTTTTTTATGAAAAGAAAGCTATACATCACCGGTGTTCTATTCCTGCTGGCAATCTTTGTAGTTGTTGTGCTCACGGAACAAGTTCAGGTCCCGCCAGGGGATTTTAAAAGAACCTTTCTTGAAAAAGAACGCTGGGCCACGCAATTTATCAGCATACCCGGCCACTCGTGCGAAAAGATAATCAATGTTTCAAGCAGAGGTATTGTTATTACTACCAATCGACCCAACGAATTGGTAGCTATTTGTGAAAAACAGATTACGTCACTTCTGGTAAACGAGCCCTCATTTTTTAATGCGCCCCCGGGGAACTTTAAAGAGCTTGCAGATTCCAATGCCTTCTATATTTTTAAGCTAAACTCAGATAGCTTTCTCGTCGTAAAGCCTACGAAACATTCAGTGGTCATCCATACGTGCCCACCTTTTGCATTCACAAGATGCGCCATGGTGGACTCAAACTTCTTTGTTTTCCGAAAATATAATTATAGGAAACGCGACCAGCTTTTTGCGACCCTCGCGTTACCAAACGGTTTGGGGGAAGAAACTAATTTGTCGGCCGTTAATCGGGACTGGGGTATGAGCACAGATGGCGCACTTCTATACAACAATATTTTAAAGCGGTTCATCTATCTCTATTTTTATCGTCCCAAGGCAATCCTGTTTGATAGCTATTTAAAGCTTACGGATTCACTGTCTTTACTGGGTTCAGACTGCCGCGGCATCTCAGTTATTGACATTTCAGCAAATACCAAAGACCATTTTACGACAACGAAAGCGCCAACCGTTATTTGTAATGAACATGCCTGCACCTACCAACATTATCTGCTGGTACATTCAGGCATCAGGGCGAAAAATGAACGAGCCGGGGTGTTTAATGGCGCTGAAGCGCTCGACCTCTATGACCTCCAATCGCTAAAATACCTCGGAAGCTTCCGCATTCCGAGGTATGGTGCCATTAAAGTCAGAGATATACAGTTGTATAATGATACGCTCTACGTCTTGTATCAAAACAGGCTGGGCCGTTTCGCCATGCCCTACCTGAAGCCCGGCTAACGAGCTTTTTTCTTTATCACCAGCACATTAACGCTTCGGTTTTCTTTGACCAGATCCAGTCCGTAACCTGCCAGTTTCTGTCGGATGGAACTAATATCCGGGTAATGATTTAAATCCGCAGCAATCTGTATATCCATGTAAACAGGATCGACATAACCGGTTTCATCCACAACGGGCTCCATTTGATAATACCATTGAAGGGCATTGACAAAATACTTTAATGCGACATTGTGGAATGCGCCATTTCTACCATATACCTTTTGTTCGCTGTTAGACGCTGGCTTCAGCTTTGTCTTGTCTTTGAGTACCAGCACCCAGCACGGAACCGATCTTTTCTCCACCGTCCCTGAAATATCAAAATACCTGTTGAGGTCGTTAAAGATATTGCCAAAGGCCTCGTCGAATGATTCGGGTTTGGGCGGGATGTACTCGTAGGTTACCAGGAACGGGGCCTTGGCACTGCCTTTCAGGTGATACGAATTTAGAATCTCAGCCGAGTCCGCGGGATCAATCACTACCCTGTTGAAATTCAATGAACCAAACTGCAACCGTGAATACGCATCATAAAAAAGCCTTAGCGGAATATTGTTCATTACAATAAACCTCGTTAACTGCCTGTTGGCATCCAGGTCAATTTTGGAAAACGAGTTAATGCCATCAATACCTTTTGTCAGCACCGAGCGCGAAATGAAACTATCTCCATCTGTACCATTGCCGTCTTTAAAGAGGGGCACATCTTCGTTATAGTCCAGGATGTCTTTCTTTACTTTCAGGCGTTGTAGCGTACCATCGAAAAACTCCTTTAGGTTTTGATCAGTGATGTTCTCTGCAGTGGTAATCTCTTTTACAATCCCGCTTTTGTCAATCCAGACTTCATGTGGTAGCTCGCGATGCGGGAATAACTGCCCAAGCGCGTTATCGCCGAAGACGAAAGGCAATCCAGCTAAGTCTGGTCTTCTTTTCAGAAATCCTGCAACAGTACTTTTGCTCTCATTACTAACAACAAGGATCTGGAGCTTATCTCCATACTTGTTCTGGTATGCCTCCAGTTTGGGCAATTCGGTCAGACAGGACCCGCACCAGGTGGCAAAAAAATCAATGATCAACGTTCTCCCATGTGTCAGCGATGAAAGTTGCATAGGTGTGTTGCTGCTGTTTAATACATTGGTAAGCGCCAGATCGGGCATTTTGTCGCCAATGCGCAATTCCCCATCCGAGCAAAATGCTTTCGACGGCAATGTGAGTGCGGCCATAACAACGGCCAGGTATTTTATAGTTTTCATGGGCCACTAATTAATAACCACTATTCTGTACTAATGCCGGATTTGCATTGATCTGGACAACAGGCACCGGCCATAAAATCGCCGAGTTTTTCCAGCTTGCTGGCTTCAGCACTCCTAATATGCTGCTCGCGGCGCCTGTCCGCTTCAGATCGAACCACCGATGGCCCCACTCGGCAAAAAATTCTATTCGTCGCTCTTGTGCGACTGCAGCCAGCACCTGATCGGCGGTCAGCGTTCCGGCTAAAGGCAACAGGCCTGCCCGCGCCCTGACGGTGTTGATATCTGCGATTGCTGCCGGGAGATTATTCAATTGCGCGTTAGCTTCCGCCCGAATCAAATATTGTTCAGCCAGCCGTAATACCGTATAATACTCAGACCTGCTGGCTCCCCTGGCCACTTTGTATTTGAAGGGATAATAATAGGTCTGCCCGCCAACCGTGGATGAGTTTATCCAGTTGGTTAGCCGCTGATCACCCGGCTCAATCGACTGGATCAAACTGTTTTCCAAAGGAAAATTCGGTAAAGCACTGTTGTTCGGTGGAATAAATTTAGCGCCTTCAAACGTATCATAGATTTGGCTAACCGGCATGAGTTGCCAGATGGCGCCGGTGTTGTTAGCCGTAAACGTGGCCGCCAACGATGGCAGCGTGAAATTATTGGAGCTGATCAGCGCGTCCGATTGCTTGAACGCATCCTGCCAATCACCCATGTACAGGTACACTCTTGCCAATAGCGCGGTTGCTGCCCATTTATTCGGCCGCACTTTCTCGCCATTCGAAAACGAATAGTCACTTGCCAGTAAGTTTGTGGCATCCTGAAGGTCAGCGACAATTTGCTTATATACGTCGGTGGCCGGCGTCCTTGCGATGGTGCTGTTGACGTGGTAGTCTGTGGCCGTAACCAGCGGCACGTCACCATAGAGATTAACCAGGTAGAAATAGCCAAATGCCCTGACGAATTTAGCTTCGCCTTCCAGTTGCTTTTTAATAGCCGGTGTAATTTTAGATGAACCCGTTACACCCTGCAATACAGCATTGGCCCCGTAGATATAATTATATATCTGCGTCCAATAACTGTTAACCTCGGTATTGTCAGAGGTAAGGGCGCTGGTCATGAACTGATTGGCGGGATCTGAAGTGGACAGCTCATCGCTGTACAAACCGCAATCAATGGTCATATTACCACTGAATGATTGCTGTATCCGCATCATGGTGCTATATACGCCCACCATTGCTGAAGTGGCGCTGGCATCGCTCTGAAAAACCGCGGGGCCGGTTACCACATTATTGGGCGGCTGAACTTCCAGGAATTTTTTGCACGAGCTGCTCCCTATTATGAAGACGCCGATAATCGCCAGGCAAACGCACTTGGCTGTAACGCCCGGAATATTGTTGAATATTGATCCTTTTGTTTTCATGTCTGATTACTGTAAGGTAAACCGGAGGCCGGCAATAATATATTTAAGAGGCGGCAGGGCGCTGCTCTGATTTTCCGGATCAAAGCCAAAGTAGTTGGTGAAGGTCAGCAGGTCTTGTCCCCTTAGATAAACCGCAATATGTTGCGCCCCTAACTTTTTCGAAATTTCATTGGGTAAATTGTACGTCAATGAAAGGTTCTTTAGCCTGATAAATGATGCATCCGTATACACCGCATCGGATTGCGGGTAATACGTTTCAACCGCATTTCGCTGTGTGGCATTTGTTCCTGACGTATAAACCCCGACCGGGGCAACGTCACCGGGATGTTGCCAGTGGTTAAGTACCTGGACAGGCAGATTGAACATCGATCCCGGATAGGCTTGGCCGAATCCGCTAAAAGTTCCATAATAATTGGCGCCCCGTTGCTTTACGAACTGAAATAGGAAATCAAGCTGGAACCGCTTGTAACTAAAGCTATTGGAAATGCCGCCATAATAAGTTGGATTCAGATTGATGACGGCGGTTTTATCAGTCGGGTTTATGGTGCCGGCAAACTGATATATCCCGGTAGTGGGGTCAACTCCCAGGTAATGATAGGCAAGCTTTATATTCAGCGGCTGACCAATAACGTAGGTGTGGGCATAACTGGATGTGCTCAAACCCGGAAATGAAAGCAGCTTGTTTTGGTCGGTCGTCAGGTTGATGGATGTGGACCACCTGAATGCTTTAGATTG
>JAFDZL010000052.1 GCA_018266935.1 Bacteroidota bacterium
AAATAGCTGTTTACCAGGGCGAACGCGACGTGGTGAAGGAAAACCGCAAACTAGCGGAATTCGACCTGAAAGGCATACCCGCGATGCCGGCCGGTTTGCCCAAAGTTGACATCAATTTCCTCCTGAACGCAGATGGTATCCTGAAGATACAAGCTGTGGAATTACGTTCAGGTGTAAAGCAGGAAGTGGAAGTTACGCCGACCTACGGGATAACTGACGACCAGGTGGAGCAAATGCTCCTGGACAGCATCACACACGCCAAAGACGACGTTGCCCGGCGTATGCTTATCGAAGCACGAACCGAAGGCGAGCAAATGGTTTATACCGTTGAGCGTTTCCTGCAGAAAAATAGCGGATATCTGTCAACAGCCGAAATTAGCGATACCCAAAAACTGGTAAATCAACTCAAAGCTACGCTTACCAGCGGCGACAAGGACCTGATCCATAAACACATCGACGAGCTTAATGAATTCACACGGCCGTTTGCGGAACGGTTGATGGACCAGGCCGTAAGTTCGGCGATGAAAGGAAAAAGCATTGAGTGATTGAAATAGAGATTAGTTTGTCTATATTTGGTAAGCTAAATCTTTATCCGGATTATGAGAATTACATTCAGAACATCGCTCGCTTTCCCGATTGCTATCTTGTTTACTTTTTTGAGCCTTCAATCTTTCGCACAGCCGCGTGGAATGACCATGAACCAGGTTTATAGCCAGGTGAATAAAGAATGGATAAATCAGCGACTGCAGCAGATGCAAATGGACATGATGAACATGCTGCATACAGGGATCGCTACTCAACAAGAGTTTGACTTTATCGTTACCATGCACGACAGCACGACGAAACAGGTAAACTCAGCGCTTTTTACCGACTCCGTCACCAAAAAACATTTTATAGTTTGGGTTGACAAAAGCTTTAAAAAATCCGATACCAACAGGTATAAAAAGATATTCCCATCGCAAACACAGAGTTTGACTTGTGTACTGGCAGCAAAAACCGATGATGACCCCGGCCATTATGTTCCTGGTATCATCACTGATAGTTGCTGGATGTTCAGAACCCTGACGGGCCCTATCAACGTTTACACTTTTGACGCCTGCAGCCCTACCGGTGGTTTTGATGACGGCGCCATTGTGGGCATTCAACTGAAAGATGGTCCGATAGTAGCCTATACTGAAGAGAATTTAAAAGCCATGGTTAACGACGATCTTGAAGCCCTGCAATTGATATTGGAAAAAAAATATGTCAGGGCTATAAAAAAATTTAACCGGGATATCCAAAAGCACAAGCCCGTCGATAAACCAGAAACGGCGAATTGATCATTTATTCATTGCTTCCTGCTCGCGCAGCGCGGCAATGTTATTCTCGTTATTATACTGATCTGTTTTTTCAGCAAAATAGCCTAATATCCCTGCTATCGCGTCAAGGTTATCCGATACTCTTTGATGCATGTCGGGCAAGTCCTTTTCCAGGCGTTTGTCGCCCAGGTCGATATTGTCAACCTCAATTTTGGTTAATTTTTGTATGATCGCCTGCTGGCTGTTTTTCAAATCTTCAAGCTCATGGACGATTTTCTCCATCAGCTCAAACTTCCTGATCTTATCCATAAAAATCCTTTGTTTGGTTAAGTAATCAACTTAAAAACGTGCCAAAAGCCCCATTTGTTTCAAAGACTTGCTTTTCAGGAGGTCAGCTGGTAGCTTAGTGACATGAAAACCGCATTGACCTTATTGCTGTTTTTGGGCGTTATCGTCCTTTTCAGCAATTTCCATCAGCCACAGGAAAAATCCATCAACGAACAACTCGTCGAATTCTATCAAAACCAGCGTTTCGCCGACGCGGTGGCCCTTTTAAAGAGCAACTACCCGGAGCCAATAGCCGATACCAGGATTTTGGCGAGCATGGCCTATGCGTCGCAGATGTCAGGGAAGTTAGCTGACGCCGAAAAATATTACAGTCGTATCTACGAATTGGACAGCAGCAATTATCACGTCCTTTTCAACCTGGGAAACGTGAACCTGCTGCGCGGCAACGAACTAAGGGCTAAGGGCTATTTTATGAACTTTTTAAAGAAGGACAGCTCCAATTTCGTTGTCTATAAAGACATGGCTTCGATCAGCGTGGACGAAAGCAATAATAATCTGACCGTTTATTATCTCGAAAAAGCCAATGCGCTGCAGCCAACTAATGCCGATGTGGCATCAGAACTAAGCGGCTTTTATATCTAAGCAAAGAAATATGACCAGGCTGAGAAGGTCCTCAATACAGCCGTTCAAGCCGATCAGGAAAACATCTACCTGATCGAAAGCCTGGTAAAATTGGAGTATGCGGAGCAAAAATTCAAAGACGTGATCACCAATAGCGAGTTGTTGCTGACGCTTGGCGACCATTCAGCCTATATATTGAACAAATTGGGCGAGGCTTACCTTTCGGTCCATAATTACCAGTGCAGCGTTGAGACATTCTCCGCTATTCCGGCAAATTATCAAACTGAGGGCACCTTTTACTATATGGCCGAATGTTACAAGCAATTAGGTGATCAAACCAAAGCCATCGAATATCTCAACAAAGCTATAGATGCCGGTCTTTCTCCTAATATCGACAGCTACTACTCCGAAATAGCCGACAGTTATACTGATCTTAAGAAAGATAAGAAAGCTTTGGGCGCTTATCAGAAGTCGCTGCAGTTTCATGAAACGCCGATGACCTATTACCTAATGGCAAGCCTGTATGATAACAACTTGAAAAATGGCAAACAGGCCGTTATCTATTATAAAAAATACATTGCCGCAAAACCGCCCAAAAATCAACAGAAATACGTGATTTATGCCAACAGCCGTATCGAAGCGCTAAAACATTAACGCTGCATCAGCCTGGCGACGTACTTGCCGATGATATCGAACTCGAGATTGACGGTAGAACCGACTTTCACCTGCTGCAGGTTGGTATGCTCAAACGTGTAAGGTATGATGGCTACGGAAAAGCTATTGGCATTAGAGTTGACAACGGTCAGGCTAATGCCGTTTACACAGATCGACCCTTTTTCAACCGTTACATTGCCCGGTTCGGGGTCATATTCAAAAGCATACTCCCAACTGCCATCCAATTCCCTGAGGCCGGTGCAAACCGCCGTTTGATCGACATGGCCCTGTACGATATGGCCATCCAGCCGCGCGTTCATTTGCATGCAGCGTTCGAGGTTCACCAGGTCGCCGGCTTTCAATTGTCCAAGGTTGGATTTATTCAGCGTTTCCTCAATCGCGGTAACGGTGTGCTTTCCGTTTGCTAAAGCCACAACAGTAAGACACACCCCATTATGCGCCACAGACTGATCGATCTTTAATTCAGATGATATGGCCGATTCCACAGTAATGCGCAGGTTACCCTGGTCGCGCCGCAATCCGGTCACTTTTCCTAAAGTTTCAATGATGCCTGTAAACATTTGCCTGGTTAGACTGCTGGCAAATGTAGAATAATATTTAAAAGTGATTGTCTGTCTTATTTAAAATTACTCCGAACGTCCATCCGTTTATTCCGCAGGTCGATGCCGCCTTCGATGATCGATTTCAGGTTGGCCAGGTAAAAGGTCCAGCCGGTTTGACACTGGATAAACAGGTTTTGGCCCGGATCGGGTTCTTCCTTAATATTCTCCTGCGTCAATTCTAAGATCGTCAGCCCATTGGCGCTGCGAAGGCTCACGCTTACGATGGTGTCGTCGGTAAAAGTGAATTTCAGGAAATCGATCTCATTTACTTCCAGCACTTCACCTTTCTGCAAAGTATCGTCGCCGAAACCATGCCATAGCCACTCGTAAGTATCTTCTTTTAAGATGGATTCATCTTTGCCGCGAAGACGACCCGTTATGGTATAGAAATCCGCCTTACGTAAAAACCAGCTTTCGAGCCCGGCCGGTGTCGTCCAGGCTTTGTAAATGCTGCGGACATCGGCATTAAAATCCGCGGTTATCGTAAATTTCGTCCAGTCGTATCGGGCCATTTTCATTGGAATTGCTGACGATAAAATTAGCAATTAAAATACCGGCTTTTGTTAACTTGCCTTTAATTCTCCAATGTCCAAACAAAGCGCAGGCATATTGCTTTATCGTGTTCGGCACAACCATCTCCAGGTTTTCCTTATTCATCCCGGCGGCCCATTCTTCCGCAATAAGGACAATGGTGCCTGGAGTATCCCAAAGGGAGAATTTGGAAATGGTGAAGATGCATTGGCAGCCGCCAAACGCGAATTTGAAGAAGAAACAGGGCAAAAGATAAACGGTCATTTTATTCCGCTTGATCCGATCACCCAAAAGAGCGGTAAAAAAGTATTTTGCTGGGCGGTCGAAGGCGACATCGACCCGGAAGCTATCGCCAGTAATCTATTTGAAATAGAATGGCCGCCTAAATCCGGGAAAACCCAAACGTTCCCGGAAGTTGACCAGGCGACATGGTTTGATGTTGAAACTGCAAAAGCGAAGATCAACGAGGCGCAGGCTAAACTATTAGATAGCCTGGCAAAACTCATCTAAGAAAGTTCTTTCCGGTTCTTCAGCCAATTGGATGTTTCAGCAGGGATAGCAGTACCATTCTGCTTTATTTTTTGCCCGTCCAGTAACTTTTCCATTATTATCGCAGCGATCAAGGCTTCATCAGCATTGCTGTTTTGCAGCACTTCCGGCGAAAAGTATTTCTTTACAAAGTGCGTATCAAATTTGCCGGAAGTAAATGCCTCATGCTGCATGACGAATTTCCCGAAACCTAATGTCGTTGTGATGCCCGAGATCTGGTATTCGTCTATAGCACGGATCATCCGTTCAATAGCTTCCGTGCGATCCTTGCCATAGGTAATGAGTTTGGCAATCATCGGATCGTAGTAGATAGGTATCTCCATACCCTGTTCAAAACCATCATCCACGCGTACGCCGGGGCCCTTCGGCGTAACGTAAGTTTGCAGTGTACCGATATCCGGCAGGAAATTGTTTGCAGGGTCCTCGGCGTAAACACGCAGTTCAATCGCGTGACCTTTTAGTTCCAGGTCCGCTTGTTTAAAGCTGATCGGCTCGCCGCGCGCTATCCTGACCTGTTCCTTTACCAGGTCGATGCCGGTTATCAGTTCGGTTACCGGGTGTTCTACCTGCAGGCGGGTGTTCATTTCAAGGAAGTAAAAGTTCAGTTGTTCATCCATGATGAATTCCACGGTTCCTGCGCCTGTATAATTCACCGACCGCGCTACATCGACCGCGGATTTACCCATCTTAGCCCTGATCTCCGGCGTCAAAATAGCGGAAGGCGCTTCTTCGATCACTTTTTGATGACGGCGTTGCACCGAGCATTCGCGCTCAAACAAGTGCACAATATTGCCGTGGGTATCTCCTAAAACTTGTATCTCTATATGCCTTGGCGAAGAAACGTATCTCTCGATAAAAACTGAGCCATCGCCAAAGGCCGAGGTCGCTTCGGAAACTGCCAGGTGCATCTGCTCTTCAAAATCCCCAATATCATCAACAATACGCATACCCTTGCCCCCGCCGCCTGCCGCAGCTTTGATCAAAATTGGAAAACCAACCTCGGCAGCACGCTTTTTTGCTACGGCAATGTCCGTAATGGCCTCTTCGGTACCGGGCACCATTGGGATATTATATTTCAGCGCGGCAGCTTTGGCAGCCAGCTTGTTACCCATTATCTCTATAGCTTCCGGCGTCGGACCTATAAAAGTTAGTCCTGCTTCGCGTACCATTCGTGCGAATGCCGCATTCTCAGAGAGGAAACCATAACCGGGATGGATGCCGTCGGCGCCGGTCCGCCGGCAGGCATCGATGATCTTTTCGCCGGCAAGGTAGGATTTGCTTGATGGCGCCTCACCGATATAAACGGCTTCATCGGCATAGCGCACATGGAGCGCACCGCGGTCTGCGGCC
>JAFDZL010000529.1 GCA_018266935.1 Bacteroidota bacterium
CCCTATATCGACACCGTTTCTGTTACCATTAAAAAACTGAACCCGCCGATGAAAGGCCGGGTGGCGCACAGCAGCGTTACCATTACACACAATGCCAATGGAATTCAATAAAATAACAGCGGGCGATTTGTCGGTCATCAAAGCCGTTGTCGGCGAAGATTCGGTTGTAAGCAACCATGACGACCTGGAAAAATACAGCCATGATGAGACCGAGGACCTGCATTATTACCCCGAAATAGCCGTTAAGCCTAAGTCGCCGGAAGAGATCTCTGCCTTGCTGAAATTTTGTAATGAGAAGCTGATACCCGTGACCGTTCGCGGTGCCGGAACCGGCCTGAGCGGCGGTGCATTGCCGGTTAAAGGCGGCTTGCTCATCTCGATGGAGCGATTCAATCACATATTGAATATTGATGAGGAAAATCTGCAGGCAACCGTTGAGCCGGGTGTGATCACCGAAACCTTTATGGATGCCGTGGCTGAAAAAGGCTTGTTGTACCCGGTTGATCCCGCCAGCAAGGGCAGCTGTTTTATCGGCGGGAATGTGTCACATGGATCAGGCGGCCCTCGGGTGGTCAAATATGGCACCATCCGTGAATATATTTTAAACCTTCAGGTCGTTTTGCCCGATGGCGATATCATTTGGACGGGCGCCAATACACTGAAATATGCTTCCGGTTATAACCTGACCCAATTAATGATCGGCTCCGAAGGCACCCTGGGCGTTGTAACCAAAATAGTGACCAAACTGATACCGCGACCAACGCAGGATGCTTTGATGCTGGCCTCATTTGCCACCAATGAAGAAGCCTGTGCCGCGGTTTCTGCGATTTTCAGGGCCGGGGTTGTGCCGTCGGCGCTTGAATTTATGGAACGAAGAGGCTTGGAATGGGTGATCAAATATGATGGTCTTAACTTTGATCTCAAAGAGGGTATTGAAGCCTTTTTACTGATCGAAGTGGATGGCACCAACCAGGATGTGATCTTTTCAGAGTGTGAAAAAATAAATGGAGTGCTGGATCAGCACAATTGTAAGGATGTCTTGTTCGCCGATACAGCCGCACAAAAAGAAGAACTGTGGCGGCTCAGACGTACAATGGCGGTCTCTGTCAAATCACATTCTGTTTTTAAGGAAGAAGATACGGTTGTTCCCCGCGCCAAATTGCCGCAGCTCATCAAAGGCATTAAAGAAGCCGGTAAAAAGTATCATTTTGATTCTGTGTGCTTTGGTCATGCGGGCGACGGTAATTTGCACGTCAATATCCTCAAAGGAGAAATGAGCGACGAAGACTGGAACACCAAACTGAAGGATGGCATCAAGGAAATATTTGAACTGACCGTTTCTTTAGGCGGCACATTGTCCGGCGAGCACGGAATCGGCCTGGTCCAGAAGGAATATATGCCCATAAAGTATGGTGAAGCCCATTTTGAATTGTGGCGGGGCATTAAGAAGGTGTTCGATCCTAACGGTATCATGAACCCCGGGAAGATATTTTGAACACGATTAAAAGATTAAATTGATATACAGGATTGTAAATTTTATTCAGTTTACTAATTTTATTCTTACGGACTACCAGACTAATTGACTAACATTTAAAGAATTGGCTTCAGAATTCAACATAGCCACAGAGGACCTGATCAAAATCGGAGTAGCCTTTCTTTGCGGCGCAATGCTTGGTTTTGAGCGTCAATACAAAAACAAAACCGCCGGCTTTCGTACCATTATCGTTATCTGCCTGGGTTCGGCGCTATTTACCATGGTGGCCCAAAAAAGCGGGCTTTTGTCGAACATGAACATCGTAACCGGCATTGGTTTTATCGGCGCAGGCGTGATATTTAAGGATGGTTTTTCGGTAAATGGACTAACAACGGCGGCTGTGATCTGGATATCGGCTGCTATCGGCATGGTTGTGGGTGCGGGAAGTTATAGCCTGGCGCTTATTTCAACCGTTCTTACATTAATTGTCCTCATTTTGTTTCATCTGCTGGAAGATTATGTCGATAAAGTACACCATGAAAAAATATTGTCGGTGGTTTTAGAAGGCACTGATAACGAAGATCTGGAGATGTTAAAGGACCTGATCGAAAAACTTGGCCTAAAAGCACAGGTGTGGTTTGTGGGCAAAAAAGACGGCTGTATCCAAGCAACAATAGCGGTAACAGGGCATAAGAAAAATATCAATAAACTCGACGAAAAGCTGCTGAAAATGCCCCAGGTGAAAGCTTTCTAAATTTGCAGATGTGCGGATGTGCAGATGTGCAAATGGATAAAATTAGCATATAAATAAAAGCTAATAAAGCGACAGGCATTCGCACATTTGAAATCTGCACATCTGCACACCCTAATTGGTATTCAAAATCATCCCCGGTTCATCATAAGCTATCATACGTTCGCGCTGTTCAGCAGGAATTTTCACCGGCTTATGCGCGCTGTAATCGTAGCTGATGCATACAGTTTTACCGGTCGTGCATATTTCTTCACCTTCGGATGTAACGATCACAATAACGTGCATGATATCAAAGCTGCTGTTGCCAATGCGCGTAGTACGCACGTAGCAGGCGATCTCATCGCCTCGTTTGACGGGTTTTAAGTAATTCACCTCAGACCGGGCGATGATAATGCCGTTGTGGTTCCAGTCCCATTTGATCACATCCTTCCAGTAATGCACACGCGCCGTCTCAAAGTAGGTGAGGTAAGTAGCATTGTTAACGTGGCCATAGAAGTCGAGGTCCGAGAAGCGGACCTGTATGGGTGTCCGATGCTTATAATCCGCTAAGTTTTCGCTCATTTGGTGACATTATGTCGGCACCAGGCTAATTTTTACAGACATTCTGTCCGTAAAAGACTCAAAAAAAGCCTTTGGTACGCCAGTTGATTTATAGTCTGCGAAGTTAAAAAACTAAAAATTATAAAACTCTGGAGGATATAAAAATGACACTGGTAAAATTTAACAACGGACACAAGAGCGCGGTTAACCCCTGGTTCAGCGATGTATTCGATTCGCTTATTAACGACTCTTTTTTAAATGAGAGGTTTGTGAACAAGGTACCTGCCGTGAATATTGCTGAAACTGAAAACGAATTCCATATCGAACTGGCTGTTCCCGGCCTGAAGAAGGAAGATTTTAAGATCAGCCTTGATAAGAACGTATTAAGCGTTTCTGCTGAAAAGAAGACCGAAAATGTTGACGAGGGCAAGAAATACAGCAAACGCGAATACAGCTACAACTCGTTTGTAAGGTCATTTACCTTACCTGAAACTGTTGATTATGCGAAGATCGGCGCCGAATACACCGATGGTGTTTTGAAGCTGAGCGTAGCTAAGAAAGAAGAAGCAAAGATTCAGTCGCGCGAGATCGCTGTAAAATAATTTGTCCGGGCGCCGGGAGCAATGGGATTAAATGTTGTGATTTGGTTAATAAGGCTTCAGGCCCCGGCAGATACAAATTTGGAAATAGTAACGACCTGTTTCTAAAATAATATAAAAGATCGTTTTCATAATAATAAGTTGTTGGTTTAGTTTGATTGAAGGCCTCGCTGCAAGAGCGGGGCTTTCTGTTTTTAGTCCGGAAGTCCGCATAAGTCCGAAAGCCATTTCAGGCCGCCGTGCGGTCGTTGACTGGGTGAAAGCCAGGATTAAAAGTAAAGAATTAAGAAAACGCTAAATCTGACCTCCGACCTCTCACATCCTAAATTAACCCTTCATTTCTCAAACGCTGAACCACAAGATTTACATCAACTGTATCGGCTTCATTTTTCAAATATATTTCGGCTAGGTAAACGATTTCACGTACAAGCACCACACAGGTTATAATCCGGGCGCCTCCTGATTTTCCTTTGTTCGTTCCTGAAATAGCTATGCGGATCTTATAAATACCCTGTCCCAGGTCAGTACCCGTTTCAGGGGTCTGTTTAAGCTTAGACGATAGTTTGGCTATGTCTGATAAAATTCCCGGATGTTTTTTGGCGATGCGCTTTAATTCTTTAGTAAAGCCATCAGTAGGGATAACAACGATGGCCATCAGGATATTTCAGCTAAAACCTCCTCAATGGTTTTGAGTTGTATTTTACCTTCCTGGTGCAGTTTGATTTGTTCAAGCGATTTTTTTAAACGCTTGTAGATGGCTAATTCAGCTTTATTTAAAGGCTTTTCAACTTCAGTGCGTTTTCCGGTATGCTCAACTTTATAGTTTAGTTCCAACGCCCTAAGTACTTCTAAAACCAATTTTTCCGATTTGCTGTTGTCAATATCTACAGTTAGCCTCGTCATAAAACCAAAATTACAAAATATTCTTTTAAATATTTAAACCGACTTGTTTGTGGCCAGAATTTGACAACGTCAGTTACCAGCTTTTTAAATCCTCGCCGATAGTGAAGAATACATCATGTTGTTCGGCATTACGGCCCGGCGGTGTGCGGCCGAGCAGGAGCATGTAGAGTTTGGCCGTGAGGCAAATATAGTTAGAAGAGGTCGGAGATCGGAAGTCAGAAACTGAAGGCGAATTTAGTACTGCCCTAAGCTTTTATATTTTACCTAAGTAAAGATCATAAATATTGCAAATGGAATAATGAAAGAAAATACCACAAAGGCTATGGCAAAATCTTTTCCACCCTTTATCATTCTAAGTGATTTGAATTTTGGAGAGCAGATCAAATTATAACGATATCTAGTTGAGTAAACATATTTGTAAAGTTGCATGATACCCAAGCCTAAAATAATGCAACTGGCAAGAAAGGGGAGTTCGGGTGGAAACGTGATCGTCTTTGTAATCAAAAGCTCTACGGCTTCGCACATTGATAGTATCCAAAGCAATGTTATAATTCCAACAACGTATGTAGTCCATTCTAATGGTGTACTCCATATTAGGCGATTTTTATGTTCCGTATAGTATAAAGTTAAATGGTAAAACAAAAAATCTAATACTATCATTTTTTCTATGTTTTAGAAACTATTCTTCTGCTATTGATACAATTCGAAATTGAAAATCCGAAATTCGATATTAAATCAATTTCTCATATTTACATATTGCAATGGCTGCCCGAAGTTTTCCTTGCGGCATAACGCGATAACAGCCTGTAAGTCATCTATTTTTTTGCCCTGGACACGCACCATTTCGTCCATGATGCTGGCCTGGACTTTCAGGTTGCTGTCTTTGATCTTCTTCACAATTTTTGAAGCAGTGGGTTTATCGATACCCTGTTTTACCATGATCTCTTTACGGATCATATTGCCGGAGGCGTATTGTTCTTTTCCGTCGTCCAATGCCGTAGGATCGATACCTTGTTTCACCATGCGGCTGATGATCGCATCTTTTATAGCCTTGAGGCGCATATCATTCTCGGTTACGATGGTGATCTCGTTGGTTTTCTTATCCAGGTCGATGGTGCTTTTGGAGCCGTTGAAATCATAACGGTTCAGTATCTCTTTTTTGGCGGTATTGATAGCATTGTCGAGCGTCTGCCCGTCGATCTTGCTTACGATGTCGAAAGATGGCATGATGTTAAAACAGGTTTGAAGTGTAAACTTAGTGATTATTTGGTTGTAGAGAAGCTATAGGGCTTAAAAAGGGTGGGAGATTTCTGTAACATCTTTAACCATTTCAACGATTACAACTTTAATTTAAAAAGTACCATTTAAAGTTTACTTAATATTAAATTAACAAATAAATAGGCAGTTTTGTAGTTAATGGCGCACGCCGTGTTCTATGGAGAATAAAAAAATACCTTTAATCAACAGGGAGATCAGCTGGTTATATTTCAACGACAGGGTTTTGCAGGAAGCATCGGACCCGACGGTGCCGCTGATCGAAAGAATACGGTTCCTGGCTATATTTTCTTCTAACCTGGATGAGTTTTACCGGGTCCGCGTGGCGACGCTGAGCCGCCTCGCGAGTTTGAACGTCAAATCCAAGGAATTGCTGGGCTTTAATCCCAAAAAGATATTGAACCAGATCAAAAGCATCGTAGTGAAGCAGGAACGCAAGTTTTACAACTTGTACGAGAATATCATAATGAAGCAGCTGGCCGAGGAAAAGATATTCATACTGAACGAAAAGCAGCTGAACGTTACGCGCGGCGCCTTTGTGAAGGAATATTTCAGGGAACGCCTGCTGGCCACGCTGGTGCCCGTGATGCTCGACGAAAACCGGCCGTTCCCGGAACTGCGCGACCGGGGTGTTTACTTTTTCGTAAAGCTGATGAAGAATCAGAAATCACGCTATGCGCTCATCGACTTGCGCGAAAGCCTGGCGAGGTTCCTGGTACTGCCCGAAACCAATAACCTGAAATTCATTATTCTGCTGGATGATATTGTACGTTATGCGCTGGAGGACATGTTCTTCATTTTTGATCACGATACCATCGAAGCTTACTCCATACAGATGACCCGCGACGCTGAGCTTGACCTGGATAAAGAAGTGAGCGAGAAGTTCATCGATGCGCTTACTAAGAGTCTTTTGAAACGCAAAAGAGGTAAACCGATGAGAATGCTGTACGACAGCGAGATGCCAATGGAGATGGTGAGCTACTTAGTGAAGCACATCGGCCTTCATGCCGAAAACCTGATACCGGGCAACCGCTACCTGAACTTTAAGAATTTTATCGCTTTTCCAAATGTCGGGAGGCCTGAACTGGAATATCCCCCATATCCTCCGCTGCATTTAGACGGAATATCGTTCGGCAAAAGTTTGATCGATGTGATCGCCAAAAAGGATTACCTAGTCAGTACGCCTTACCAGTCGTACGATTATGTGATCCATTTGCTGCGTGAGGCGGCTATGGACCCGAAGGTAAAAGAGATCAGCATAACGCTATATCGTTTAGCTGAACATTCGCATGTGATCAATGCGCTTGTGAATGCCGCCAAGAACGGCAAAAAAGTAAACTGCCTGGTCGAGCTGCGGGCCCGTTTCGACGAGCAAAACAATATTACCTACAGCAGCCGGCTTGAGGAAGACGGCGTTAATGTATTGTATGGTGTGCCGAATTACAAGGTTCACTCCAAAATATGCCTGGTAACACGGCATGAGAAGGGTAAACCCGTGCACTATGCCTGTCTTTCGACGGGGAATTTCAACGAGAAGACGGCGAAGCTGTATGCCGATCACACATTATTTACGGCCAATAAAAAGATTACCGGGGATTTGCTCGAAGTGTTCAGGGCGTTAAAAGCTAATCAACTGGCTAAAGGTTTAAAGAATCTGATCGTTTCGCCGATAGATTCGCGCCCGGCTCTGTACAAACTGATCGATAACGAGATCAAAAATGCCAAAGCCGGCAAAGAGGCCTACATGATATTGAAAATGAACAGCCTTGCCGACGAGCAAATGGTAGCTAAACTGTACCAGGCGAACAATGCCGGCGTGAAGATCAAAATGATCATCAGGGGTATGTGCTGCCTGATTCCCGGATTAAAGGGTTACAGCGAGCATATCGAGGTTATCAGTATCGTTGACAAATACCTGGAGCATTCCCGCGTGCATATATATTGCAACGGCGGTGATGAGCTTATCTACCTGACATCGGCCGACTTTATGACGCGTAACATCGATAACCGCGTTGAAGTAGGTTTTCCGATCTATGATGAGGAGTTGAAAAAAGAGATACGCGAGATCATCAATATCCAATTGGAAGACAATACCAAGGCCCGCGAAATAAATAGCCAGAATAATAATAAGTACCGGCGGACCAAGAGCGACATTCCGTGCAGGGCGCAGATAGATATTTACAATTATTTAAAATACAAAAACTAACCTTAATACACGACCCAAATTGAGATACGCCGCCATTGACATAGGCTCGAACGCGATACGGCTCCTGATAGCCGATATCCTTGAAAACAACGGGAATATTTCTTTCCGAAAGAACACCCTGGTACGCGTGCCACTGCGCCTGGGCGACGACGCGTTCCTGCAGCAATTTATTTCTGAACGTAAGGCGACCGACCTGGTAAAATCCATGCATGCGTTCCGTAACCTGATGGACGTGTACAAGGTGAGCGACTACATGGCCTTCGCTACGTCGGCCATGCGTGAAGCCAGGAACGGCGCGGATATTGTTCGCACGATAAAAGAGGAAGCAGATATCGACCTTGAAATTATTACCGGGCAAAAGGAAGCCAAGATCATTTATTCCAACCACTCCGAACAGAACATCGATAAAACCAAAAATTACCTCTATATCGATGTAGGAGGGGGCAGTACAGAATTATCACTATTTAGTGATGGTAAATTGCTGGCCTCGAGATCCTTCAATATCGGAACGATACGCATTTTGGATAACCAGGATAAGGAAGAGACCTGGACCGAGATGCGCGAGTTTGTGCGCGAGCATACGCGTATGTTCAAAACGGTAAATGGTATTGGCACGGGCGGTAATATCAACAAGTTGTATAAGCTTTCGGAAGAAAAGAACGGCGCGCCGCTGAGCTTTATCAAGGTGAAATCGTTGTACAATTACCTGAACTCATTCTCGCTGAAAGATCGCATTAACGTGCTGGGTATTAATCAAGACCGCGCAGACGTAATTATCCCGGCCTGCGAGATCTATATTTCCATCATGAAATGGGCGAATATTAAAAATATTTACGTGCCAAGCGTGGGCCTCGTGGACGGTATTATCCAGATACTTATTGAAAAGAACTTACTGCACGCGGATTAAAAAAATTATTAATTTTTTGTTTAAAAATCAAAAAGAGTTATTACATTTGTAGTGCCCTCTCATAGGGCATGTTTTTCATAGGTAGATGTAGGGTCGAGTACTTGTATTCGGCCCTTTTTTTTTGCCCTTAACTTGATGTATGCGCGAAGTCCAGATATTTAAATCTGCAGATGCCTGTCGATTTATTAATTTGCACATCTGCATATTCGCACATCTGCACATAAAACCCCTACTTTTATCGCCAATATGAAGAAAAGGATAGTCGTTGCCATTACCGGCGCCAGCGGGGCGATTTATGCCAAATTATTGCTCGAAAAATTGCAGCAGTTGAGTGCACAGATTGACCAGGTGGCAGTGGTAATGTCGGATAATGCCAAGCAAGTATGGCAGCATGAACTTGATAATGAAGACTATCAAAATATCCCATTGAAATTCTATGCTAAATCCGATTTCATGGCGCCATTTGCATCAGGGTCGGCGAGGTTTGATACGATGGTGATTGTGCCCTGTTCTATGGGTACCTTAGGACGAATAGCCGGTGGAATATCCGACGACCTGGTTACCCGCGCGGCCGATGTGATCCTGAAAGAACGCCGGAAGTTGATCCTGGTCGCGAGGGATATGCCCTTCAGCCTGATCCATATCCGCAATATGGCCACCGTTACCGAAGCAGGAGGGATCATCTGTCCCGCGATACCATCGTATTATAGCCAGCCCAAAACGATCGAAGAGGTTGCGATGACGGTAGTGAACAGGGTGATCGATCTGATTGGACTCGATAACCAGACCTACCGTTGGAATGAAAATGAATAGCTTGGCTTAAGCCGAAAAGAAATATTGCACCGATAGCCAACGTTCCAATATTACAACTTTCCAACCTTCCAACTAAAAAACGTACCTTTGCGGCGAAAATGAGCAAGAAGGTCGCATTTTATACCTTAGGGTGCAAACTGAATTATTCGGAGACTTCAACCATCGGCCGCCTGTTCAACCAGGCTGGTTTCCATACGGTTGATTTTACCGAGACCCCTGACGTTTTTGTGATCAATACGTGTTCAGTAACCGAAAACGCCGACAAAAAGTGCAAAAAAGTAGTTAAAGAAGCGCTTAAAATTTCGCCGAATGCCTATGTGACCATTGTCGGTTGTTATGCACAACTCAAACCAAAAGAAATAGCTGAAATTCCGGGCGTGGATGTTGTTTTGGGCGCTGCGGAAAAATTCCGGATAGTGGATTTCATAAGCGATTTAACCAAAAATCCCAAGGCTCTGGTGTATAACCAACCGGTATCGGAAGCCGATCAGTTCATTTCTTCATTTTCAATCGGCGACCGCACCCGCACCTTTCTGAAAGTCCAGGATGGTTGTGATTACTCGTGTTCGTTTTGCACCATACCGCTGGCACGCGGAGCAAGTAGAAGCGATACGATTGAACATGTGCTGGAACAGGCAAAAGAGATTGCTGCTTCGGGCGTGAAGGAAATCGTTCTTACAGGTGTGAACCTCGGCGATTTTGGCATTCGCGAAGGTCAGCGTGAAGACCGGTTCTTTGATTTGGTGAAAGCTTTGGATGAGGTGGAAGGTATTGACAGGATAAGGATATCGTCCATCGAGCCCAACCTTTTGTCGGATGATATTATCGAATTCGTATCAACCTCAAAACGTTTCGTGCCGCATTTCCATATCCCGCTGCAATCTGGAAATAATAAGATATTGGGCCTGATGCGCCGCCGGTACAAGCGCGAACTATATGCGGATCGTGTAGCTAAGATCAAACAACTGATGCCGGATTGCTGCATCGGTGTGGACGTGATTGTCGGTTTTCCGGGTGAAACGAGAGAAGATTTTATCGACACCTATAATTTCCTGAACGGGCTGGATATTTCATACCTGCATGTTTTTACTTATTCAGAAAGAGAAAACACACCCGCGGCCGAAATGCCGAACCCGGTACCCGGCGCAACACGCGCCGACCGTAGCAAAATGCTGCATATCCTTTCGGACAAAAAACGCCGGGCTTTTTATGAGTCGCAACTGAACAAGACTGATGAGGTGCTTTTTGAAGGAGATATTAAAGAAGGTTACATGCACGGTTTCACCAGAAATTACGTTAAGGTAAGGGCCAAATTTGATCCGGTGTTGGTGAATGAGTTGAAACGCGTTCACCTAACAGGCATTTCTCCGGAAGGCGAAGTTGAAATAACCGAGGCCGAAGAAATATTGGTACATTAATTATATATTCGTTGCCGAAATACCACAGCTAAATGTTTCCTACCTTAAGTTCGCTTATACAATATTTCACCGGGATCGACATCCCGCTTCCCATACAAACATTCGGTTTTTTTGTCGCTATCGCATTTCTTGGCGCTTACTGGGCCTTTACGAAAGAGTTCAAGCGTAAAGAAAAGCTCGGTGAGATACATTCGTTCAAAAAAACTGTTACCGTTGGTGCGCCTGCTTCTGCAACCGAACTGGCGCTTAACGGATTTTTTGGTTTCGTCCTGTTTTACAAAGTCATCGACGCCGCGCTGAATTATCATCAGCTGCTTGATGATACCGAAGGTTTTTTGCTTTCAGCCAGGGGCAACCTGATCGGCGGCCTTATTGGTGCGGCGCTCTTTGCTTATTGGGCATATTACGAGAAAAAAAAATACTTGCTGCCTAAACCGGAAACAAAACAGGTGACCGTGCACCCTTATGAGCTGATGGGCAACATCCTGCTCTGGGCCGCGATTGCAGGTTTTGCCGGAGCCAAGATATTTAACGCATTGGAGAACTGGGGAGAGTTTATGAAAGACCCGGTAGGCATGCTGATCGGCCTTAAGGGGTTGACCTTTTACGGTGGTCTCATTTGTGGTGGCGCGGCGGTGATATATTATGCGAACAAGCACGGCATAAAACCTTTGGTAATGGCCGATATAGGCGCCCCCGGCATGATGTTATCCTACGGTTTGGGACGCATCGGCTGCCAGATGTCAGGCGATGGCGACTGGGGCATCGTCAATCTAAAACCGATGCCGCATTGGCTCCATTGGCTGCCCGAGTGGGTGTGGAGCACACGCTTCCCGCACAACGTCAATGAATCGGACCCCGGTAATTTAATACCAGGCTGTGCCGGCAAGTTTTGCAATCAACTGATAATGCCGGTTTATCCTACTTCGTTATACGAAGCCATTTTAGGTATCCTGCTGTTCTTTGTGCTGTGGAAGCTGCGTCATTATTTTAAAAGTCCGGGTGTACTATTCGGCATTTATTTGATCCTGGCCGGGGTTGAAAGGTTCTTTATCGAGTTAATACGGGTCAATACTAAATACCATTTATTAGGAATAGATTTCACACAGGCTGAAATGATATCCATTTTTATGGTCATTGGCGGTGCATTTTTAATAGCATATTCATTGAAAAAAGTTCAACAACAGAAAGTGGGCGTAAATGACTGAGTTGACATTTACCCAAAAACTGGCTAAGAACCAGGTACTCCGTTTTTTATTTTCTGCCGGGATCGGATTTTTGGTCGATGTTTCAGCATTCTACCTTTTCTATCATAATTTGCTCACCGAACGGAGTTACCAGCTGATGTCTGTAACGTTGCGCAATTCTACCGTTTCACTGGCGATATCATTTTTTTTAGGTGTAGTGGTTAATTTCCTGCTCACCCGGTATCTTGTGTTTCATGAATCAAAATCACACCCCTCAAAACAGTTCGCGAGATTTGTGCTGGTGGCGATCATAGGTTTTTTTGCCAACCTCGCTGTGGTCGATACATTGATCCGGTATTTTGGTATGTATCCGCCGTTAGCCAGGCCTTTGGCTGCTTTAAGCCTGTTTTTTGCAAGTTTTTTTATCCACAAGGTGTTCTCGTTCAGCTTATCTTTGCGGCATCATGCATCTTGAAAGCCTAACGAACAGCGTAACTGAAATAGCCAGGCAAGCCGGCGACTTTATCCGGCAGGAACGCAAAGATTTCTCATCAGACAAGATCGAATACAAAGGCCTGAACGACCTGGTGTCGTATGTGGACAAACACGCGGAACAAATCATTGTATCAAGCCTGGAGAAGTTATTGCCTGAAGCCGGTTTCATCACCGAAGAAAAAACCACGACCAAAATAGGCGAACGTTTTAACTGGATCATCGACCCGCTGGATGGCACCACCAATTTCATACATGGCGTACCGACCTTCTCCGTTAGCATAGCCTTGAAAGAATATGACGAACTGGTATCAGGTGTGGTTTATGAAGTGAATCTGGATGAGTGTTTTTACGCTCATAAGGATGGTCCGGCGTATGTAAACGGCAATGAGATCAAGGTCACGAGCACAGACCAATTGAAAGCAAGCCTCGTAGCTACCGGTTTCCCGTACTACGACTTTGGTAAGCAAGCCGCCTATATAAACCTGTTTACCGAACTGATGCACAGCTGTCACGGTTTACGGAGGCTGGGTTCGGCAGCTGTTGACCTGGTATATACCGCCTGCGGACGTTTTGAAGCCTTTTATGAATATAACCTGAACGCCTGGGATATCGCTGCCGGTGTTGTCATTGTGCGGCAGGCCGGGGGCGAAGTGGTGAATTTCAGCGGTGGAAGCGAAGTGTTAAATACACGCGAATTGCTGGCTACCAACGGAAAGATCACCCAGGAAATGCTGGGAGTTATTCAAAAGCACTTTGGATGAGAATACACCAATTTAATCTGTGTAATCACAAATAAATCGGTGGAATCCTGATACTACATGGCTTCCGATACCACTTCGGTAACACTGGGCACCATGCGTTTCAGCAGGTTTTCAATACCGGCTTTCAGGGTAACAGTTGATGAAGGGCAGCCACTGCACGAACCGCGAAGCTCGACAGTCACCACGCCATCGGCGAATGATTTATAATGAATGGCGCCGCCGTCCTGTTCCACAGCCGGGCGAACATAATCTTCCAGTATCTGCTGAATTTTCACTTCATCGTCAGTGCCTTCGAAAACTACCGGCGCATGCTCTTCAACTTTTGCCTTCAGTTCCGACTCAACGGCGCCTTTTACAAATTCTTTTAGGATAGGCTCAATATCTTCCCAAACACTGCCTTCGGTTTTGGTGACCGTAACGAAGTTGCTGGCAAAGAATACGCCGTTCACGAATGAGAATTTGTATAACTCTTTGGCGAAAGGTGAATTCTCGGCGCTTTCTTTGGTTGGATAATCGACGCTTCCATTGATCAGCAACTTGTTCACAATGAACTTCATGGTTGCCGGGTTCGGCGTCGATTCGGTATATACGTTGATATTCATCTTACTCTAAGATCTTAATGCGGGAACAAATTTATGCAGGTTTTTGATTTAAAACCATAGCAATGACAGGTTTTTACTGCGATATGACCAAGATGAAAACTTAAATACCGGTATAATTCGACGGCGTGATCTTCCTGATCTCATCCTTCACCAATTCACTCACCGCCAATGTTTCGACGAAAGCAGCAATAGTATCAGCGTTAATCGCCTCGTTGGTACGGGTGAGCTCTTTTAACGCCTCATAAGGGTTCGGATAACCCTCGCGACGAAGAATGGTTTGTATGGCCTCTGCTACCACGGCCCAGTTGGCTTCCAGGTGTGCATTGATGGCAGGTTCGTTTAACAGAAGTTTGCTCAGGCCCTTGATGGTTGACTTGATCGCGATCAAAGTATGCGCAACCGGCACGCCAATGTTGCGTAACACGGTGGAATCGGTCAAATCCCTCTGCAAACGTGATATTGGCAATTTGGCTGCCAGATGCTCAAATAATGCATTCGCAATGCCCAGGTTACCTTCGGAATTCTCGAAATCTATCGGGTTGACCTTGTGGGGCATGGCTGATGAGCCTACTTCTCCGGCCTTGATCTTTTGTTTGAAGTAGTTCATAGAGATATAGCTCCAGATATCACGATCGAGGTCGATCAGGATGGTGTTGATGCGTTTCAGCACATCGCAATGCGCGGCGAAGTTATCATAATGTTCTATCTGCGTGGTGTATTGCGAACGGCTAAGACCTAAAATGTCATTCACAAAATGATTACCAAAAGCTTTCCAATCAATATTGGGGTAAGCGATATGATGTGCGTTGAAATTACCCGTCGCGCCGCCGAATTTGGCTGAATACGGTATCTGTTTTAAAAGCGTCAGCTGATTTTCGAGACGTTCTACAAAAACCTGTATCTCCTTTCCCAATCGGGTCGGTGATGCGGGCTGACCGTGCGTATGTGCCAGCATCGGCAAACGTTCCCAGTCTGAGGCGTATTTTTTTAAGGTGTTCACCAACTCATGAATCGCGGGCAGATAGCTTTCGTCAACGGCCAGCTTGAAACTGTAAGGGATCGAAGTGTTATTAATATCTTGTGAGGTCAACCCGAAATGGATAAACTCCTTATACTTTTCAAGCCCCAGTTTATCGAATTCTTTTTTGATGAAGTATTCAACCGCCTTCACATCATGGTTGGTGATCTTTTCGATCTCCTTTATAGCTGCAGCATCATTTTCTGAAAAATTCCGGTAAATGGCGCGTAACTTTTCCGATACGTTTTTGTCAAAATCATGAAGCTGCGGCAGGGGATATTCGCACAGCGCGATAAAATATTCGATCTCAACAAAGACCCTGTATTTGATCAGTGCATATTCCGAAAAATAGTCGGCCAGTTTCGCTGTTGTATTACGGTAACGGCCATCGATTGGAGAAATAGCTGAAAGCGGGGTAAGGGTCATCTATACTTATTTTTTGGCAAAGTTACAAAATAAGTGGCAAGAACCGTGATAATCACGGTTTCGGGCTGGTTAAACCGAAAAAATAACGGTTTTGCGTGGGTAACCCGGGTAAATTGTCGGGGAATTGTCATTTGCAAAAGGAAACTTTTTATTCAAAAAATGTTTCCATAGTTTTGACTCGAAATGTCAAATAGTCAAACAGACCGGATATTAGACGGCAGCGGGGAATTGTTCCTCCAGGCGGGGATCAAGAGTGTGACCATGGACGATATTGCCAAGCATTTGGGCATGTCGAAGAAAACGATATACCAGTTCTTTAAAGATAAAAACGAGCTTGTACTGGGCCTTGTAAAGAAGAGGCTAAAGGATGACGAAGATGAGATGAGCGAAATACTGGCCAAGTCGGGGAATGTGATCGAAGAGATGATCAATATGATGAAATGTTCGGAGGAAATATTCGCAAGGGCAAACCCCATCGTTATTCACGACCTGCAAAAGTACCATCCCGAGGCCTGGAAGGTATTCCAGGAGTTTAAAGCGGGGGTGATAGTACGGACATTGGAAGAACTATTGAGCAAAGGGATCAGGCAAGGCTACATCAGGCCTGAGATCGATGTGAAAGTGATAGCGAGGATCCGGGTACTGCAGGTGGAAGCCGGTTTCAATGCGGCCGTCTTCCCGCTGAGCGAGTTTAACCCCTGGAAAGTACAGCGTGAACTGATGGACCATTTCAATTACGGCATTTGTACCATGAAGGGCTACAAGCTGTTGAATGAATATAAAAACATACACGAAGAAGTTTAACACTATTGACATAAGGCTGTCACAGATACCTGAAATATTTGTACCGATACATCAAATGAAAACAAACAACTCAATATATATTATGAAGAACATTCTTATTATAACAATGCTTTTGCTGGGTGCGGTGTTAACCGGCTATGCGCAGCAAACGGCGCAGCCCGCAGCAGTGCACAACTTTTCGCTGCAGGATTGTATCAATTATGCTTATCAGCACCAGGATTCGGTAAAGAACGCTGCGCTGGACGTAACAAGTGCAGAATATAAGGTAAAGGAAACCATCGGCACAGGTCTGCCGCAGATCAACGGCACCGCCTCTTTCCAGGATTATCTGAGAATACCCACCCAACTTGGACCGGCTGGCCTTTTTAAAAATCCGCCCACTATTGACCCGAATGCACCTTTGGCCCCTTTTCCGTTTGGCGCACTTAAATACAACAACACTTACTCCATAACGGCGACACAATTGCTTTTCAGCGGTACTTTTTTAGTTGGCTTGCAGGCCGCAAAGACCTATAAGGAACTTTCGCAACGCAGTTTGGTACGTTCTAAAATTCAAACTAATGTAAGCGTTACCAAAGCTTATTACCAGGTACTGGTAAGCAACGAACAAATCAAGCTGCTGGATGCCAATATCAACCAGTTGAAAACTCAGCTTGACCAGACAACGCAGCAAA
>JAFDZL010000530.1 GCA_018266935.1 Bacteroidota bacterium
GGATGGAACGTTATTTCCGGTTGAAGTAAATGTAAAGATATTCCCGGGCCGCATGGTGATGGTGATGGCCAGGGATATTACGGAAAGGAAAAAAATAGAAGCTGAACGTACGGAAGCTGAAAATATCATTTTGAAAGAAAAAATGCTTTCGGATACCATCATCAACAGCCTGCCGGGCGTATTTTACCTGATGACCGCTGAAGGGAAACACGTGCGATGGAATGCCAATCTCGAAGCGCTTACTGGCTATGATAGCCGGGAATTTGAGCGGCTGGCCCCGTATGACCTGATAGCTCCGGAGGATCGTGAAAAAGTGGAAAAGACTGTTGAAAAGGTATTCGCAGAGGGGTATGCAGTGGTTGAGGCCGCCATTATGGCGAAGGACGGCGCAAAAACGTCCATGCTGCTTACAGGGACTCCTATTCTTTATGAAGGTGAGCGTTGTTTATTGGGCATGGGTATCGACATTTCGTTACGCGTTAAGGCCGAAGAAAAATTGCGCTTATCCGAACAAAAATATAAGGTGCTTTTCGATAGCAGCCCGATGCCGTTGTGGATGATAGCAAAGGATGACATGACCATTATTGCCGTCAATGACGCCGCCACAAGGCTCTACGGATACACACAGGAAGAGCTTTTAAATAATAGCGTCACCATGCTGCGGCCGTCCGATGACCAAAGTCGCGGACTGGCGGGCAGCCTCAGAATAGAGGGCGACGGCTATGTCGATGCAGGTGTTGTCCGGCATCTGAAAAAGGATGGCAGCCTCATGTTTGTGAATATCGTTGCCAATGATATCATTTTTGAAGGCAGGGATGTGCGGCTTTCATTTACCAACGATGTTACAGAACGGCTTAAGGCCGAGGAATCGCTGCAGAAATCGGAGGCTAACCTGCAGACAATCCTGCGCACCACCAATATCGTTTTTGCCATGCTCGGTAAAGACCTCGAGATATTGGCGTTCAACCCTAAAGCCGCTGATTTTGTAAAGCTGCATTATAATTGTATCCTTGAAAAAGGTCAGAGCATTCGGGATTACCTGTCACCGGAGCGGGCGCCAACGGTACTCAATTATCTGCGAAAGGTTCTCAAAGGCAAGACCATCGAATATGAGATCGATTACCGCGGCCATTGGTACCATGTGAGCTTTGCACCAATTACGGGCGGTACCGCCGAAATACTGGGGATGTTGATAACGCTTGAAGAGATCACGGAGCGCAAGGTTGCTGAACAGGACCTGAAAAAGGCTTATAGCAGCATACAAAATCACATTAACAGTATCAAAGGTATCGCCTGGAAGCAATCGCACCTCATGCGCAGCCCCCTGGCCAACCTCAAGGCCCTGGCCGGTCTGCTGCAAACGCATCCGGCCGATAAGGACGCGCTCAGGCATTTCCAGACAGAGCTCGACCGTCTTGACGCTATTATCCACGAAATGGCCCGGGATGCTTCCGACCATGTGATGTAACGACGCCTCGCCGCTGAAAAACAGCAAAATTATTCTTCCTGAAATGGCGGTTTTTTACAGTATCTTTATAACAATTGATTGAAATCCGGCAAAAAATAGCTATTGAATTTTTTTGCCGGGCAAATACCCAAAAACGTGTACCGATCATTATGGTTGGGCTGAGGAGAAATAGGACGATCATAGTGATAAGCCTGGTCACGATAGCCGCTGGCACTGCCGTCATGCTGGGCTGGGCGTTTAATATCCGGGGCCTCCAGTCAATCGTCCCAGGCCTTGTTCCAATGGTATTTAATATTGCGGTGTGCTTTGTTTTATTTAGCATTGCTTTATTAGTTACTCAATACCAGCACGTCAAATATCAAACAGTAACTTTTTTCATCCTTTCGTTATTTGCCACCTCCATAGGAGCTTTAACAGTATTGCAATACGTATTTCATTTCAATTCCGGTCTGGATCAGCTGCTGGTAAAAGACTGGAGAACCGGATACACAGTTTTGCCTTACGAATTATCGGTGAATAACGGCAACGCGCTGACCAATCCCTTTTATCCCGGCAGGATGTCACTAAACTCTGCTGTTTGTTTTCTGCTGCTTGGAGCCGGCTTTTTGTTGCTAACAACAAAAAGAAGGGTGTCCATTCTCGTGGCTCAATACATTTTTCACGCCATTAATATCTTTGCCGCAACTATATTAATAGGCTACCTCTACGGCGTATCGCTAGTGCATACCCTGCTTTATGTTGCTTCAATGACCGTGCAAACAGCAATTTTCTTCATTGCTATTTCGCTCGCGGCATCGCTTCTTAACCCATCTGTCGGTATTACAGGTTTATTTACCGGTCGCCTGGTGGGCAATCAAATGATAAGACGGCTTTTCGGCCTTATGATTTTAGTCGTTATTGTGTTTGGGATGCTGCGGATAGAAACCAGTTCCTATCAACTGTCGCTCAATGCGTGGGTTTCTATCGTGTCGGTTTGTTTTCTGCTGGCATGTTTACTCATCCTGTGGCCTACGGCCTTATGGCTCAATAAGATTGACCTTTCGCGAACAGCCGCCGAAGAAAAGGTCAGCCGCATTAACTCAGCATTGGAAGAAATGATCGAGGATAGGACGCTGGCTTTTCAGAAAAGCGAAGCCAAATACCGCCTGTTGATCGAACATGCTTCCGATGCTATTTATGTTGTCGATGTCAAGGGCGCTTTTACGGAAGTGAATGATAGTATGTGCCGGATGACCGGATATTCGAGGAACGAGCTGCTGACCATGAACATCGAGGAGATCGTCGATCCTGGGGAGCTGAAAAATGATCCGGTGAAACATGGCCCGCGAAACGCTGAAGAGTCTATAATTCGCGAAAGACGGCTATTGCGTAAGGATGGGACGATCTTTAATGCGGAGATCAGCGTCAGGATGTTTCCGGACGGGAGGGCGCTGGTTATAGCACGCGATATTACCGATCGCAAAAAAATGGAGGCTGAACTTACCGAAGCCGAGCTGAAATTCAGGACACTCGCCGAACAGTCCATGATGGGGATATACATCTTTCAGCAAGGAAAGTTCGCCTATGTAAATCCAAGATTTGCCGAAATTTTCGGCTACGAACCGCACGAACTGATAGGTACTTACCCGGTTGATACGATCATACATGAAGATTACCGGGCGACGGTAAGGGAGAATGTGCGGAAACGGATGGAAGAGGAAGTGCCGAGCATTCACTATGAAGTGGAGGGTTTGAAAAAGGATGGAAGCACCAACTGGATAGAATTTTTTGGTAATAGGGTGCTTATCGGAAATGAGCCCACTATTATAGGTACGATGCTGGATATTACCGAGCGCAAGCACGCGGAAGAGTCCCTTCAAAAATCGGAAGCAAACCTGCAAACCATTCTTACGACAACTGATACGGCCTACGCCCTGTTCGACCCTGAGCTTAAAGTGCTGGCCTTTAATAAAATGGCTATAGATTTTGTGCGGGATCAGTATAAACACACCCCTAAAAAAGGAGATCAGCTTCCGGATTTTTTCCCAAAAGAGCGGTTCCCGCAATTCAAAAGTTTTGCCGCTGAGGTGTTAGGCGGAAAGAATATTCATTACGAAATAGATTATCCGCAAGCCGATGGCTCGGTGCGCTGGTATTTTGTGCGGTTATTCCCGATAGCCAGTGACAATAAGGAGATATTGGGCCTGATGATGGCCCTGGATGATATAACCGAACGCAAGAAAGCAGAGCAGGATCTGAAAAGCGCCTATAACAGGATTCAGGACCATGCCAACCGGTTAAAATCTATCACCTGGAAACAATCACACCTGATGCGCAGTCCCCTGGCCAATTTGAAAGCGCTTGCCGCGCTGCTGAAAGACCATCCTTCCGATACCGAATCACTGGCTTATTTCCAAACCGAACTCGAGCGCCTCGACGCTATTATCCGCGAAATGGCGCAGGATGCTTCGGACCATGTGATGTAAGAACAACCCTTCCCGCCACCGTGTTTTCACGGTATAAAATGGGTGAAAACACGGGGTGCTTTCGCTGTGTTTTCCGCTTGAAATAATGCTATCTTAACGCCTCAAACTTAATCCTTTAACAATTATGAAAAAATTACCGCCCCTTATCGGCGCTGCAATGTTGGTAGCGCGGAAACCACCCGGCTGATTAATCCATCAATTCTCTAAAATTTTCAGGTGTTTTTACGGTATTGAAAAGAGGTGAAAACACGGTGAAAACGCATCCGCCTTTTGAAGAGCTTTACGCTAATCAACGTAATTCAATCACTTTAAACCCTAACTAAAATGAAAAGATTAATGTATATAGCGAGTGTTTTTCTTATGAGCTTAATTGCTATTTCGTTCACTGCCATAAAGATTAATACTCATCCTAAGCATCAAATAAACCCTGTTCAAGGATATACACTTAATAACATACCCATAGCTTCAGCGGATGCGATGATTGGTTATTTTCAGCAGAACAGGGGCGTTTACGACAATACGAAGCCTACAAGCATATGGTTTAGTGAAGCTGAGCTAAATGGTATGCTTTCTGTCATGGGAAAATATGCTGATGGTATTAGATTTTATTTTGGTAAGACTACTCCAGACGGACAAGGACAATATGTGATAATACCTATATCAACAGTGGATGTCGGCCCGGACCCAAAAGATGCTACAGGAAAGAGACACATACATTCCGATTATTATCAGTACCAGTTGATATACACGACAGATCAAACACCTGTACCTGTAGCAGGTAGAATGCGGTATGATAACGATAGTGGTGGAGCTGCTTTCTATACAACTGTTATCAACCCGTGTACTACTCCTGGAACTTGCGTATCTCAAAATGACCATTATATTGACTGTAATACCGCTCTGACAATGGTAAGGCATTACGGGTCTGACCAAATTAATGCCAATAGCGAATGGTTTGATCGAGGTATAATTAAACAACTGGCTGATTCAATAAAATCAAAGAAAGGTAGTGGGTTAAGAATTTATTTTGCGCGACAAATCAACCCAGATGGTAGCCAAAATCCAGATACTATACACAGGCATGGTTTCGTAATGATACCGACATCTGTTAACGGATCAGTGAATAAGGATTATTACGATTGTTTTACACTGCAACCTATCTACAAAATTGTTAATCCTAAAGGAGGAGGTGGCGGAACAGATAATGGTGAAGAATGTCCAACGAATTGTTCTGGTGGAACCTTACCATAACGATAATTTATAAGCCATTTGACTCTTAAAAGATTTAGTAATTTGCTAATGGGACGTTTTTTTACAATAAACACGGTTTCCGAACTTATCTGCTTATTAATAGCTTTGATTTGTTTGGTGACTGCAAAAGATCAAGTTTGGCGATATCTTATTGTATTGTTGCTATTGATTTGTGTTACAGAATTAGTTGGCATAAGCATAAAGATAAAATATGTCAAGGAACTTGATTATTTAAAAACGCATCCAAATTTTCAGATGACAGTCAAACCTAATGTTTGGGTTTACAATATTTTGTTAATATTCCAGGCGGGCTTTATAAGCTTGGTTTTTTATGATCTTCTTATGCGATACATTAATAGTAAGCTTTTGATTATTATAGGGCTTGCTATTTTTGGCGTTTTATATGTTTATGAACTAATTCAACACGGGTTTTTTGTTAAGCATAATATTACGACGACAGTTTTATCGGTTATGTTCGTCATTTATAGCTTGTATTATTTTTATGAGCTCTTAAAAGATAGTTCATATGTTGAATTAAGATACTCCGCTGAATTTTGGTGGGTTTCGGGCACATTGCTATTTTACTTCGGAAGTATCGCCTCTTTAATTTTTTTTCAAATATTAGCTAAACTTGATCCTCACTTTGAAGTAACCGTACCGATTTATAAGATCCTCAATATCATCCTCTACGGCTGCTGGAGCTATTCATTTATTTGTAGGCGATGGCTAACAACGACATCAAAGAGCTGATCATCATCACCACGCTGATCTTTCTGCTGGCGCCGGCGTTTTTGCTGTTGTACATCTTCGTTTACAACCGCCGAAAAAAGCGCCACATCGAAGAGAAAGCGCAGCTGAAAATGGTGTTCGATGCAGAGCTGATCAAAACCCAACTTGAGATCCAGGAGCAAACCATGCAAACCATCGGTGTCGAGTTGCATGATAATATCGGGCAGTTGCTGAGTCTGACTTCGCTGACGCTCAATTCCATCGAACTGGATCATCCTGATAAGGCGCAGCAAAAGATCGGCGCGGCTATTGAGCTGAACCTGAAGTCGATCAAAGAAATGCGCCTGCTCGGCAAATTGCTGCATGGCGAGCAATTGGTGAAACAGGGCCTGGAGGAGGCTATCCGCAGCGAGATCGGCTGGATCGAAAAGTCAGGCAGGTTTATGGTGAATTACCAGGTTGACGGTGAGAAGGGTGCGGCCGCCAACCCGGATAAGGACCTCATCTTGTTCCGCATCACGCAGGAGCTGTTCAACAACGTGATCAAACATTCGCGCGCGGCCAATATCAGCGTTAAGCTGAGCTTCTCGGCCGAGGATGTTCGCTTGCTGATCATCGACGATGGCGCCGGTTTCGACCTTAACGACCTGCCCGAAACGCAGAAGGGCATGGGTCTCAAGAATATACAAAAACGGGCAGAGATCGTTGGCGGGCAGGTGTTCATACAGTCGCAGCCGGGTGAAGGCACCTGTATTGAAATAGGCATACCTTATCCTTAAAACATGGAAACGGACAAAATACGGATCGCAATTGTTGACGACCATACGCTTTTCCGCAGCGGCGTCGCCAGCCTGATGAGTGAATTTGACGAGCTAAAGGTCCTGTTCGATGCGGAGAACGGGCAGCAGATGCAGGATGCCCTGGCCAAACACGGTCTGCCCGACGTGGTGCTGATGGACATCAATATGCCCATGATGGATGGCTACGACGCCACCGCCTGGCTCAAAAAGCACCATCCGCAAGTAAAAGTGCTGGCACTCAGTATGTTCGAGGATGACCAGGCCGTGATCAAAATGATACGCTGCGGTGCATGCGGCTATGTGCTCAAGGAATCCAAACCGCGCGACTTGCTCGAAGCCATTAAAACCATTCAGGCCAAAGGCATCTATATCAATGAGTTGGTTTCAGGCAAGCTGGTGCGTTCGGTATCGGCTGAAGAAGAGGAGCCCGATATATCCAAAAAGGAGATGGAATTCCTGAAGCATTGTTGTTCCGAACTCACTTACAGGGAGATCGCCGATAAGATGTTCGTCAGCCCGCGCACGGTGGATAATTACCGCGAGGCGCTTTTTCTGAAGCTGAACCTGAAATCGCGCACCGGACTGGTGCTGTACGCCATTCAGAACCAGGTGTTTAAGTTTTAAATTGATGCTACATGGAGCTGGTGTTCCTTCAAGCCGAGGAACTTCGCATAGCGTTTTGCCGCCGACATCAATGCCGAACCCGCAGCCTTACTGAACGGTTTGAATGGCGTAACCTGTACCGTTACGGTATCCTTCTTCAGCTCACGCTTCCATATCCCGGCAATACGCCCGTTCACGATCACGGTGTTGTTGAATAGCGTTCCGCGCGGGTCGGCTTTGTCGATGTGTTTGGCATCAATGCTCGAAGAACGGTCCTTGTAGCTTACGATGTATTCGTCATAATTCGGCAGTAGGAGTACTCCGGACGGTTTCGCCGTATTGCCGGTTCCACCGTTCATCCAGTATACGGTTGAACCACTTCCTACCATTTCCAGGCCACTTTTAACCGTTTCCAAACCAATTCTACATTCTTCCTGCGTCAGTCCGCTCCACCAGGCAAAGTCCTGCAGGGTTGCCGGTCCGTGCGATGTAAAGTACCGCTCGGCGAGTTTCGCCAGGGCCTCATCCGTGTCCATGGTCGCCAAACGTGGCACACGTTCGTCCAGCAGGGCGTAAGTGAGGTGCTTGCCCTCGCGCCCGCCGCTGCAGATCAGCTGCTGCAGCTCAAGCTCCATCATGATGTGTATGAAACGTTGCTCATCTGTGGCAATGCCGCCCTGCCTGAGAGCGACTGCTATATCGGTGCGAGGTAACTGTTTGCCGCCTTCCAGCAGGCGCGTAATAATGTGCGCACATTTGGCAAAAATGGCGTCGTTCAATTCAAAAAAACGCAGACGAGTTGCTGTGTGCATACGGATTCTTTTCGCTGTCAGATCGAGCATCCAGCGTACGTCTTCCGGTGCTACGAAATGCCAGGTGGGTCTCAGTACATGAGTTCGTATGATATCGCCTTTTGCAAAAGCTTTATCGATGCTGTCAGCATTGGCCCCTTTCAGCCGCTGGCCTAAGGCCCAAACAGCTCCGTTGTAGTCCTGTGATTGCACCGCTCCCAGGTAGCGCACCACATCGGCCGGATCGGTAAACCGTGGTCCGGCCAAATGCTGGTTCTGCAGTCGCAGCGAATTGATGTCGAATTCCGGCATCAGTCATAGCTCCCTTCGTAACGGCGAAGGCGGTTGCGCAGCAGGCGCATCTCCTCGTGTATGGTTTCCATGCGCTGCAACAAATGCGATATGGCCTCTATTCCCGCAAGGTTGATATCCAACTCGGTATGCAGACGCGCCATTTTCTCCAGCCTGGGCAGTTGCTCATCGGAAACGTACCTTGTCTCGTTGATCACTGTCAGTTCAACCAGCCCAGCCTCGCTGAGCGAATCTACAAAAGCATAGTCCACATGGTGTAATGTGCAGAAATCTGTTGCTGTTATCAAAGTACTCTTTGCCATAGTCTTTTGCTTTATGCTTTCTGCTTTTCGCTTTCGGCTAATTTGGTGAATAGTTCTCTTTGTTTTTCAGTAAGGTTTTTCGGCAGTTGCACGTCGTAGGTGACAAACAAGTCTCCCGAGTGGCCTTCCTGCTTATAAACCGGCAAACCTTTACCCTTCAGTCTTATCGTAGTGTTGTTCTGCGTCTCAGGCTGAACCTTGATCTTGACCTTCCCTGTGAGCGTATCAATAGTCGCGTCGCCGCCAAGCACGGCGGTGTACAGGTCGAGCTTGACCGTAGTGTATAGGTTGGCGCCGTCACGCCGGAAATTCGGGTCATTCGCTACTGCGAAGGCGATGTAAAGGTCGCCCGCCGGACCTCCGTTCACGCCCGGTCCGCCGTGCCCCGCTATTTTGATAGTCTGTCCGTTCTCAACCCCGGCGGGTATCGTGATGCGGATATTCTTCCCGTTAACGGTCAGCGTTTGTTTGTGCGTTTCGCTAACATCCTTCAGCGACAGGTGCAGTTCAGCGTTATAGTCCTGCCCGCGGTATTTAGCCTGCCTGCCTCCGCCGCCACTGCGGGCGCCCCTGCCGCCGAACATCTGCTCGAAAAAGTCTGAAAAATCGCCGCCACCGAAATCTTCATAACTCTCAAAGCCCTGCGTATGCCCCTGCCCGAATCCGCTGTACGGATTACCGTGCGAGCGCTGCTGCTGCGCGTATTTTTCATACTCCTCGCCATGCTGCCAGTTTTCCCCGTACTTATCGTATTTTTTGCGTTTCTCCGGGTCGCTCAGCACTTCGTTGGCTTCATTGATCTGCTGGAACTTTTTGTTCGCTTCGGGGTCATTCGGGTTCAGGTCGGGGTGGTATTGCCGCGCCAGTTTGCGGTACGCCGCCTTAATATCTTTCTCGGTTGCGTTCTTGTCGAGTCCGAGTATTTTGTAATAATCAATAAAGGCCATAGTCGTTTATTTAAACCGTCTCGCTGATCGAAGGTTTTGCCGGTATAAATTTAGTCAGAAAGTCCGAATCCCGATAGCTATCGGGACCGCACAAGCCCGAAAGATTTATCCGGGTTTGTTCATGCTTACGCGCCTGCCGACCACATTCGACCACAGAACCACCTCATCTGCACGATTTTGCTGTTTACACTAAGCTCCGAAATTGGATAAACTCTGACCAATTTGTGAACACTTTTTTATTAATGCGCTTAGTATAAGCGCTATAGTGTTCATTGGTTCCTAAAGGTAAAACAGCCCGAAATCACCGGAAAAACCACAATTAACCATTTTGAACCATCTTTTAACAAGCTTTCCCGCCGGACTGTGATTTTTCGTGCCCGAAAACAGGCTTAGTGTACTTCACTCTTGAGAAACTTTTTTCGCCGGCAAAATTTTTGCCCCGGGAGTCATAGTAGGACGATCGGCGAGCGTCCCTGTTATCCCGTCCTTAGTGGGCAGACAAAATACCGGTACGCAAAGCCCCGGCTCACCCACCCCGCCACCACACAGGCAGCTGCACCCCCTCCCGGGAGGGACCTTTTATTCCTTTGACTTATTAAAATCCGTGCAATAAGCGCAATCAGTTTAAATCTGTGATTCATACAATTGCCCGCCCCCATGTCGCAAATCGCCCCTCAGAATGTCGTTCCCGCCCCTCACAAATGATGGCTGCAAGGAATAATTTTATCCTGCCAAAACAGATCAAGTTTCTTTTAACCCTCAACTAACCATTTAAAAACGTATTATGAAACGTATTGCGTTTACCCTGCTGATCTGTATGGCTGCAACCTATAGCTTTGCACAAGTCACCCAAAACGAAAAGACAGTGATGACCTTTTATTCCGGCTTTGAACATCATAACTGGAATACCGTCGCCGCCCAGTTAGCCCCGGAGTTTACGTTCAGCAGCGCTGCCGGCGATGACCACATCCCGATCCCGGTGTTCAGAACGAGGTGCTGGCCCACCAACAAACATTTTCAAAAGGCCCGCTTTGTACAATGGGCCGAAAACGGCGATAAATTGTTCCTGGTAATTGAAATGACCACTACCG
Source organism: Bacteroidota bacterium (assembly GCA_018266935.1). Lineage (GTDB taxonomy): Bacteria > Bacteroidota > Bacteroidia > Sphingobacteriales > Sphingobacteriaceae > Mucilaginibacter. The sequence continues at coordinate 10,760 of JAFDZL010000530.1, forward strand.
ACAATAAAATCATTCGCAATGTTGATTACTATACTTTTAAAGGCGGAAAGATGGCATCAATGGAATGTTATTTCGGTACCGGCGGCGGATACCCGGGGAACGGGAAAAAATAGCTGCATAACGCCCTGCGGAATCGAGAGCTAATCACAAAAGCCATAGCTGACCTGCTGTCGAAGTTTTGGGACTTCGGACAGCATGGGCCATATTTTGCATTTTAGATTAAAAACCTGAAATTGATCCTTTCTGTATTAGCTTTACCCGTTATGAAAACCGTTTACCTTTTCATTGCCTTTAGCCTGGCGTCCCTGTGCGTATGTGCGCAAGCTGTCAAAATTGAAGATTACAAAGTAAAGACTGCCGCCAATGCCAAAGACCGGACCGCTATGCTGGACGCTTTGCGGGCCAGACTTTACAAAGAATGGAAATTGACCTTTGAATTTTATGTGGATCACCTGGGCGTGGGGAATAATTATGCCTGGTTTACTGGCTCGGCCGATCGGAAAGACGGTAAAGAACTGGTAATGCCCGATGACAGCTACGATTGCTGCCACGTGGAAGCGTTATTGGTGAAGAAGAATGGTAAATGGGTTGTGCTGGAGGAAGGCGCGTTTAGCACCGATGTCTGGTATGAGGCTATCGCTAAAAAATACCCCGCGGCGCCGAAAGCTATTTTCGGGAAAGATTCGCCGGCTTTGATGGATTATTGAATCGGCCAAAGCAATACCCAACAAGAAAAAATAGCTATAATATCTTGCGATGCGCTAATAAGCTAACCGGCTGTTCGAAGTTTGTAACGGTCAGAGACTTCGAACAGCAAGGAAATTGAGGATATGTGAGACCGGCGGACTAAAAACCGCCGACTTGTACATATATTTAAGCCACCTAACAAGTGGCTTTTTTATGAAAATCATTTATAAAATCACATACCCGAATGGTAAAATTTATATTGGGAAAGATTTAACAAATTCCATTAATTATTTTGGCAGTGCGGATAGCAAACTCATCGAACTTGACTTCTTAAAAGAGCACCGACAAAGTTTTACCATCTGCAGAGATATTCTTTGGGAATCCGAAACAGCATCCGATAGTGAGGTTAATCAAATGGAGGTTAAACTTATAAAAGAATATCAATCCAATAATCCTGAAATTGGATACAATGCTTGGCCAAGATTTAAAAAATAAATTCAAACTGAGACGCTACCACTTCCTGACCTCGGACTGTTTTTTGCAGAAATCCTTAGCTTTGAAAAAACAACGCTCATGAAAAATATCATTACTTCCCTCATCATTGCTTTAACGTTATCCTTCACGGCACAGGCGCAAGATCAGAAAGACGGCTGGATATCCTTGTTCGACGGCACGTCGCTCAACGGCTGGAAGGTGGGGGATCACGCGGAAACCTTTTCGGTGAAGGACGGTATGATCGTGGTGCATGGCCAAACGGCGCACCTGTTTTATGACGGGCCGGTAATGGATCACAATTTTAAAAATTTTGAATTCAAAGCCGATGTGATGACCCACCAGGGCGCCAACTCGGGCATTTATATTCATACCGCTTACCAGCAGGGCGGCTGGCCGGCCAAAGGCTACGAGATACAGGTGAACAACACGCATACCGATTGGCGTCGCACCGGTAGCGTTTATGGCATCCAGGATATCAAAGACGTGTATGTAAAGGAAGGAGAATGGTTTACCATGGACATCAC